>CANRMH010000001.1 GCA_947631695.1 uncultured Lachnospiraceae bacterium
TTTTTACATCAGCCGCTTGAAAAAAACTTTTTATACATTTTTCATTTTACCTATTGACATTTCTTAGCTGGACTTATCAGATTCTCCATAATAACATTTCAGATAAATTTCCTTCATATCCTTCATAAGCGGATATCTCGGATTCGCACCCGTACACTGATCGTTAAACGCCTGTTCCGTCATCTCGTCAAGCGTATCCAGAAATGCCTTCTCGTCGATTCCGTACTCCCTGATGGATTTTTTGATGCCGATCTTTTCCTTCAGCTCTTCCAGCTTATCGCAAAGCTGATCAAACACTTCCCTGTCGTTCTCTCCATGGCACCCCACAAACCGCCCGAGCTGCGCATATCTTTCCAGCGCGTGCGGATATTGATACTGTGAAAACGTCCCCATCCTGCCGACGTCATCCTGCGCATTATATCTCATCACTTCAGTCAGCAGCACCGCGTTGGCTATCCCATGGGGAAGATGGTGGTACGCGCCGAGTTTATGGGCCATCGAATGATTCAGGCCGAGAAACGCGTTCGCAAACGCCATGCCGGCCAGGCAGGAAGCATTGGCCATTTTCTCACGGGCAGCCGGATCATTCGCTCCGTTCTCATAAGCGGACGGAAGGTAATCGAACACCATCTTCGCCGCCTTCATAGCCAGGCTGTCCGTGTAATCGGACGCCATAACGGAAACATAAGCCTCGATCGCATGCGTCATGACGTCAATTCCGGAGGCCTGCGTCAGCCCCTTCGGCTGCGTCATCATGTTATCCACGTCCACAATCGCCATATCCGGCATAAGCTCGTAATCGGCGATCGGCCATTTCACGCCTGTCTCGTCGTCCGTGATGACGGCAAACGGCGTCACCTCGGAGCCGGTTCCGGAAGAAGTGGGAATCGCTACAAAATACGCCTTTTCCCCCATCTTCGGAAAGGTGTAGATGCGCTTGCGGATATCCATAAAATCCATAGCCATATCTTCAAAATCTGCTTCCGGATGTTCATACAGCAGCCACATGATCTTTGCCGCATCCATCGCGGAACCGCCGCCAAACGCAATAATAACGTCCGGTTCAAACGCTCTCATCTGATCCGTCCCCAGTTTCGCGGACCGAAGGGTCGGATCCGGCTCGATTTCATAAAAGCAGGTGTGACGTATTCCCAGTTCGTCCAGCTTCGCTTCCACAGGGCCGATAAATCCATTCTGATACAGAAACGTATCCGTCACGATAAAGGCCTTTTTCTTATTCAGCGCCGTTTTAAGCTCCTCCAGGGCCGCTGGCATGCATCCCTGCTTAAAGTATATTTTTTCAGGCGTCCTGAACCACAGCATGTTCTCTCTCCTCTCAGCAACCGTTTTGATATTCAGCAGATGTTTGACGCCGACGTTATCCGATACGGAATTTCCGCCCCACGAACCGCATCCCAGGGTAAGCGACGGCCTCAGTTTAAAGTTATACAGATCGCCGATACCGCCGTGTGAAGACGGGGTATTTATCAGGATCCGGCACGTTTTCATGGCGTCCGCGTGCTTCAGGATCTTCTCCTTCTGGGACGGATGAATAAAGAGAGAAGCCGTATGGCCGTATCCGCCGTCCGCCACGAGCCGCTCCGCTTTGCGGATCGCTTCGTCAAAATCCTTAGCCCTATACATCGCAAGTACCGGAGAAAGTTTTTCATGCGCAAATTCCTCGGAGATATCCACCGATTCCACCTCTCCGATCAGGATCTTTGTATTTTCAGGAACCTCCACTCCTGCCAGGCAGGCGATCTCGTATGCGGATTTTCCGGGTATCTTATTGTTCAGAGATCCGTTGATAATGATCGTCCTGCGGACTTTGTCCAGCTCCCCGTCCCGCTTCAGGAAATAACACCCTCTGCGCGCAAATTCCTCTTTCACCTTATCGTAAACGCTGTCCAGCACGGTAACGGACTGCTCCGACGCGCAGATCATCCCGTTGTCAAACGTCTTGGAATGAATGATGGAATTCACCGCCATCCGAATATCCGCCGTGTCGTCGATGATTGCCGGGGTGTTCCCCGCGCCGACGCCCAGAGCCGGTTTCCCGGAAGAATAAGCCGCCTTCACCATGCCGGGGCCGCCGGTCGCAAGAATAATATCCGCTCCCTTCATCACCGTATTGGTCAGTTCCAGAGAAGGAACGTCGATCCAGCCGATAATTCCCTCTGGAGCCCCCGCTTTCACCGCCGCGTTCAGGATCACCTTTGCCGCGGCAATCGTACACCGCTTTGCTGCCGGGTGCGGGCTGAAAATGATTGCGTTCCTGGTCTTCAGACAGATCAAAGCCTTAAAGATCGCCGTCGAGGTCGGATTCGTCGTCGGAATGACTGCGGCCACCAGGCCGATCGGTTCCGCGATTTTCCGGATACCGTAGGCGGGATCCTCCTCGATCACTCCGCATGTCTTTGTATTCTTATATGCGTTGTAGATATACTCGGAAGCATAATGGTTCTTGATCACTTTATCCTCCACGATTCCGCGTCCGGTCTCCTCCACAGCCATCTTCGCCAGCGGAACGCGCATTTTGTTCGCCGCCACCGCCGCCTGAAAGAAAATCTCGTCTACCTGCTCCTGGGTGTAGGAGGCGAATACTTCCTGCGCCTCTTTCATCGCCTTCATCTTCGCTTCCAGAGCTTCCACGGTATCTATCACCTGAGGCGTCTCTGTTTTCACTGATTCCATAATATCTTCCTCCCATCACTGTGTGATTTCTTTCTTTCCACACATTATATTTTTTTGTTAATTATTTGTCAATATATATTTGATATTTTCTTAACAATCTTTTTATGCCGTCCGGACATAAGGGGAACAATATTCTATTATATGCAAAACGCACCCGGATCTCTCCGAGTGCGCAAAAATCTTATACCAATTCAAGAAAAACTTCCAGAGCCGCGTCGCCTTTACGCTGGCCGATCTTCACGATTCTCGTGTAACCGCCGTTTCGGTTCGCGTATTTCGGTGCGATCTCGTCGAACAGTTTCGCAACCAGATCGACTTTCTTTGTGTTTTTCTTCCTTCCCGCCGCTTCCGTGGGAACAAATGTTACAGGATAAAGAACCTTCATCATCTGCCTTCTGGCGTGAAGCCTGGAGGGAAGATCCTTCTTGATCTTCTTATCCACTTCATCGTACACCGTATATTTTTTGCCGTCTACGACTTCCTTTACCCTCTTGCCGTTGGAGTCCTTGCGCGGCACCTTAGCCTTTACCGTAACTTCCTCATAATTATCTTTTTCCTTTACGGCCAGAGCGATTATTCCCTCCGCGATCTTACGGACTTCTTTCGCCTTCTGTTCCGTCGTGCGGATCTTGCCGTGATCAATCAGAGCCGTAACCTGACTCCTCAGCAGCGCTTTTCTCTGGCTTGATGTTCTGCCAAGTTTTCTATACTTTGCCATTTCTTATTTCCTCCATACTTTAAACACCTGGTTATACTCTTCGGGCTTACTAGCCAAATGCCGCCGCCACGCACGTTCGGTCTTACTGGCGGCTCGTTTTCTTTTAATAATTTATTCTTCTCCCTGACTCAGTTCCAAACCGAGTTCTTTTAATTTTGCCAATACCTCTTCCAGAGATTTCCGTCCGAGGTTCCGAACCTTCATCATATCTTCCGGAGTCCGGTTGGTCAGTTCCTCGACCGTGTTGATCCCCGCCCTCTTCAGGCAGTTGTAGGAACGAACGGAAAGCTCCAGCTCGTCGATACTCATCTCCAGCACTTTTTCTTTTTCGTCGTCTTCCTTTTCGATCATCACTTCCGCCGCCTGCGCAACTTCCGACAGATCGATGAAAAGTTTCAGATGCTCGCTGAGTACCTTTGCCGCCAGGCTCACAGCCTCATCCGGAAGCAGCGTACCATTGGTCCAGACGTCAAGCGTCAGCTTATCAAAGTCCGTAATCTGACCCACACGCGTATTCTCCACCGTAAGGTTCACGCGTTCTACCGGCGTGTAAATGGAATCGATCGGGATCACAGCGATCGGCAGGTCGTCATTCTTATTTTTATCCGAACTCACATAACCTCTGCCCTTTGTGATCGTAAGCTCCATATACAGTTTGCTGTCGGCGCCGCCGTTCAAAGTCGCGATCACAGTCTCCGGATTCATGATCTCAATATCAGAATCCACCTGGATGTCAGCGCCTGTCACCACGCCTTCTCCTTCAAATTCAATATAGGCCGTCTTAGGTTCATCCGTCTCCGATGTGCTCTTGATGGCAAGCGATTTCAGATTCATGATAATCTCTGTGACATCATCTTTCACACCGGGAATCGAACTGAATTCATGCAGCACTCCGTCAATCTTTACCTGGCTGATTGCAGTGCCGGGAAGCGAAGAGAGCATAATTCTGCGAAGGGAATTTCCGAGTGTCGTGCCGTATCCTCTTTCCAGGGGTTCTACGACAAACCTTCCATACCGCTTATCTTCCGAAATCTCAGTTATCTCAATATTGGGTTTATTAAAATCAAACAATCTGTGGTCCCTCCTTGTGACTGTTCGGATTCACCGATGAGAATTATTTGGAATACAACTCGACGATCAGCATTTCATCTACAGGAACATCGATTTCTTCACGTGTCGGGAGTTCCTTTACCGTTCCCTTCAGGGCTTCCGTATCCACTTCGATCCAGGCCGGCACCATGCGTCCGCCCGTCACTTCCAGGATATCTTTATATCTCTGGGATCCCTTGCATTTTTCTTTAATCTCAATCTCATCTCCGGCTTTCACAAGATAGGATGGAATATTCACCTGTTTGCCGTTTACCAGCACATGTTTGTGATCCACGATCTGCCTTGCCTCGCGGCGGGTTCTCGCCAATCCCATACGGAATACGACATTGTCCAGCCTGGACTCCAGAAGGATCATCAGGTTAGGACCTGTCAGGCCGTTCATCTTCTGCGCTTTCGTGAAATAATTTCTAAAAGGCTTCTCCAGTACGCCGTAAATAAATTTCGCTTTCTGTTTCTCGCGCAGCTGCAGACCATATTCGCTCATTTTTCTGTTTGCTCTCTTTAACTGTCTGTTAGATTTCTTATCAATTCCCAAATATACCGGATCCATTCCGAGAGAACGACATCTCTTAAGAACCGGAACTCTATTTACTGCCATGCTTTGCTTCCTCCTATATTAAACTCTTCTGCGCTTCGGTGGACGGCATCCGTTATGCGGTACGGGAGTCACGTCCCTGATACTTGTCACGTTAATTCCGCATGCCTGCAGAGCGCGGATCGCCGCTTCTCTTCCTGATCCCGGTCCGTTTACCATAACATCAACAGATTTCAAACCATGAACTAATGCAGCCTTTGCAGCAGTTTCCGCTGCCATCTGCGCTGCGTAAGGAGTAGATTTCCTTGAACCTCTAAATCCCAGACCACCGGCGCTTGCCCATGAAAGAGCATTCCCCTGCGTATCCGTCAGCGTAACAATCGTATTGTTAAAAGATGACTGGATATGTGCTTGTCCGCGTTCAACGTTTTTCTTGACACGTTTTTTTGTCACTTTCTTTGTAACTTTCTTTGCCATAATAAAACTAACCTACACTTTCCCTGTTATATTATTTCTTCTTATTTGCTACCGTTCTCTTCGGACCTTTTCTGGTTCTCGCGTTGTTCTTCGTGTTCTGACCGCGAACCGGAAGCCCCTTTCTGTGGCGGATACCCCTGTAGCATCCGATTTCCTGAAGTCTCTTGATGTTCAGCGCGATCTCTCTGCGGAGATCACCTTCCACCATCTGAGTCTCATCGATCACCGAGCTGATCTTTTTTACATCCTCGTCGGACAGATCTCTGCAGCGAATGTCAGGATTCACTCCTGCTTCCTTCAAAATACGCGCTGCGCTTGATCTTCCGATCCCATAGATATAGGTCAGTCCGATCTCGACGCGTTTGTCTCTTGGTAAGTCTACACCTGCGATACGAGCCATGTGATTTTCCTCCATTTTCTTTTTGTTTGTCTGAAGCTCACGGACGTCCTGCCCGCGCTTCTTCATTGTCACATATCGTCTTTAATAGGGGAAACGCTTCCTGCGCCTCCCAGGCGCGTTCGGTATCCACGCCCTTTCCGGTCACCGGAATATTCATGCCCCGCATGATCTTCCCGGTAATGACGGACCGGCATTATAAGCAATATACGAAGGATTCCCACCGGCTAAAGGTGTTTCCCTGTATATTTTAAATAGTCCGCACGCCCTTTGGCATGCCGGCTATCAGCCGCCTGATTCATTTGCGCGCCATATCCTAGCCCTGACGCTGCTTATGCTTCGGATTCTCGCAGATAATGCGAACGCTTCCTTTTCTCTTGATGACTTTGCACTTTTCGCAAATTGGTTTTACTGATGATCTAACCTTCACGTCAAATCCTCCTTTCATCCATTGCCTGCCTATCTATTCCAGCGCATTTCCGCACACACCAAAATACCCGGAAATACGCCTATATATTATAGCACCAGCCATTTATCCAGTCAATAGATTTTTTCTGATATTTATTTATCTCTCCAGATAATCCTTCCCTTTGAAAGGTCATACGGGGAAAGCTCCAGCGTCACTTTGTCGCCCGGCAGGATCTTAATGTAATTCATGCGAAGTTTTCCGCTGATATGGGCCAAAACCTTGTAACCGTTCTCCAGCTCTACCTGGAACATCGCGTTCGGAAGCTTTTCCAGCACTGTCCCTTCTACTTCTAATACGTCACCCTTTGACATTTCCAAATCCTCCTAAATAAAATTCCTTCAAAATTCTTTTGACCGCTGCGTCATCGACGGCGGTAATATCATGCTGCGCGCAGATCAGCTGCACATGCTTTTTTTTCTTTTTTTTCGGGCGATCCAGCGTTCTGATCCTTCCGTCCGCTAAATATACATATGCCTGATCCACATCCATTATTACATACGTCTGCCCGGCGTCATGTCCAGCCTTCGACGTTGCAAGCATTCCTGGCCTAAATCTGTCCATATTCATCCCTCCACCGGCAAAAAAGCTTAATTTTTATTTTCGGCCGTCCTCATCGGGCCGCTTCCGGTCAGGGTCAAAAGTTTCGGTTCATCCTCGGTGATCAGGATCGTATTTTCGTAATGTGCGGACAAAGACCGGTCTCTCGTAACCACCGTCCACTGATCGTCCAGCCAGTCTACCTCCCAGCCGCCCGCATTGATCATGGGTTCCACGGCAAGGGTCATTCCCGCCTTCAGTTTCACGCCTTTTCTGTTCATCTCGCAGTTCGGTATCTCCGGAGCTTCGTGCAGGTTCGTTCCGATCCCGTGTCCGCACAGATCCCGCACCACTCCGTATCCCCTTTCCTGCGCATATCTTCCAATCGCTGCCGAAATATCAAATAGATGGTTGCCCTCTTTTGCGTATTTTATTCCTTCAAAAAAAGATTCTCTTGTGACTCTGATCAGATCAGCCGCTTCTCTGCTGATCTCCCCGATTCCATATGTCCGCGCCGCGTCGGAATGGTATCCCTTATAGATCACGCCCGCATCCAGACTTACGATATCCCCCTCCTTCAGGATCCGTTTGCCATCCGGTATCCCGTGAACGACTTCCTCGTTCACGGATACACAGATGGATGCGGGATATCCGTTGTAATTCAGGAAAGAGGGAGTGCAGCCGTAACTGCGTATCACTTCCTCCCCCAGACGGTCGATGTCAAGCGTACTCATTCCGGGTCTCAGCACCTTTGCCAGTTCCTCATGTACGATTTCCAGAATCCTTCCGGCTTCCGCCATCAGCTCGATCTCTCTCGCCGATTTGATTGTAATTGGCATACGCATTACTCTCCCAAAAGATTTACAATTTCCTGGAACACATCGTTGATGTCCGCCGTTCCGTCCACTGTTCTCAGGATTCCCTCGCCGGTATAATAGTCAATCAGCGGCTGTGTCTGCTCATGATATACGTTCAGACGCTTCTTGACAGTTTCCGGTTTGTCGTCGTCTCTCAGTATCAGTTCCCCGCCGCAGGTATCGCAAATGCCTTCCTTCTTTGTCGGAGCATATTCCAGATGGTAGGTTGCTCCGCACCCGACGCAGGCTCTTCTTCCGGACATGCGGGTCACGATATTTTCATCCGGCACGTAGACGTCGATCGCATAATCCATCTTTTGTCCCATTTCGGCCAGGGCCCGGGTCAGCGCTTCCGCCTGCGGGATCGTCCTCGGAAATCCGTCCAGGACATATCCGTTCGCGCAGTCCTCCTGGTTTACGCGGTCCACGACCAGATCCGCAACCAGTTCGTCCGGAACCAGCAGGCCCTGATCCATATAGGTCTTTGCCTTCTTTCCGAGTTCCGTACCGTTCTTGATGTTCGCACGGAAAATGTCTCCGGTGGAGATGTGGGGAATTCCATACTTCGCGGCAATCTTCTTTGCCTGCGTACCCTTGCCCGCTCCCGGCGCGCCTAACATGATAATTTTCATATGCTTTTCCTCCTTTATAGCATTTTAACCCGCGAAGGTCTTCCGCGAGTTGTTGCCTGAAATATCTCCGACATAAGCCGGGAAGCGGTTTTCTGCGCCGCGTCCCGGTTATCTGCCCGAGATCAGTGTCCGAAACCGGACTATTAACTATTTAAAAATCCCTTGTAGTTCCGCACAAGCATCTGAGATTCGATCTGCTTCAGAGTCTCCAGGATCACGCTGACGATAATGATCAGCGACGTGCCTCCGAACGATACCTTCGCGCCCAGCCATCCGTTGAAGAAGATCGGGATCACCTGAACGATGACCAGCCCGCAGGCTCCGATGAAGATAATGTTGTTCAGTATCCTTGTCAGATATTCAACCGTCGGTTTTCCCGGACGGATGCCCGGTATAAACCCGCCGCTCTTTTTCATGTTATTCGCGATTTCCATCGGATTGAAGGTGATCGACGTATAGAAATACGCGAAAAATACCGTCAGTACAATGTACACCAGCAGGCCCCAGCTATACTGCAGATTCTGCGGATTGCACCAGTTCCCCTGGCTCAGTCCGCGAAGGATCTCGCTGCCGATCCCCGTGCCGTTCCCTTTTCCGAGGAAGGACGCGATGATCACCGGCGTCTGCATCAGGGACGATGCAAAGATGATCGGAATTACGCCCGCCGTGTTGATCTTGAGCGGAATATGCGTAGACTGACCGCCGTAGGTCCTTCTCCCCTGCATTTTCTGGGAATACTGAACAGCAATCCGGCGCTCGCCGTCCTGTAAAAGGACAACCAGAACAACCAGAAGCAAAATGATCGCGATGATGATCAGAAGAGCAAGTCCTCCGATCGCCAGGCTTTTTCCTTTTACAAACTGCTCAAACAGCGTTGTCATATCACTCGGAATACGGGAAATAATGTTGATGATCAGCACGATGGATATCCCGTTTCCAACGCCCTTTTCCGTAATCCTCTCGCCGATCCACATCAGGAATGCGGAACCCGCTGTAAACGTAAGAACTACGATCGCCGCATTTACAAAATTGTACTCGACCAGAAGTCCCTGGCGGCCAAATCCGATCGCCATAGCCGTTGACTCGATCAATGCCAGGCCAACTGTGACATAACGTGTGATCGCCGCGATCTTCTTTCTTCCATCCTCGCCTTCCCTCTGCATTTCCTCAAGCTTCGGAATCGCGATCGTGAGAAGCTGCATAATAATGGAAGATGTGATATACGGCGTGATACTCAGAGCAAATACGGACATCTGCTCAAAAGAACCTCCGGTAAAAGCATTAAACAGGTTAAATGCCTCTCCGGTATTCTGTGCAAAGAAATCCTTGATGTAGGATGAATTCACTCCCGGCGTGGGAAGCTGTGATCCGATCCTGATTACCACCAGCATAAGAAATGTATAAAGGATTCTTTTGCGAATATCTTCAATTTGAAATGCCTTGCGCAATGTCTTGAACAATTAGATCACCTCTGCTTTTCCGCCAAGAGCTTCGATTTTAGCAGCCGCGCTCTCGCTGAACGCATTTGCCTGAACCGTAAGTTTCTTAGTCAATTCTCCTTTTCCAAGAATCTTTACCCCGTCTCTCGGATTTTTAATGATGCCTTTTTCTATCAACGTGTCTACTGAAACAACAGCGTCATTATCAAATACTTCCAAAGCGCTGATATTGATCGCCACAATATCTTTTGTATTTATATTCGTAAATCCTCTCTTTGGAATTCTTCTGTATAATGGCATCTGTCCGCCTTCAAAACCCGGCCTTGTACCTCCGGAACGCGCCTTCTGTCCTTTGTGTCCCTTGCCGGCCGTCTTGCCGTTTCCGGAACCGTGTCCGCGTCCGCGTCTGAAATTGTTGCTCTGTTTTGCTCCGTCAGCAGGTCTTAAATTTGATAAATCCATCATGCCACCTCCTTACTCTTATATTTTATCATTCCGCTTCTTCTACTTTCACCAGATGACGTACCTGGTTTACCATCCCTCTTGTCGCCGCATTGTCCGGAAGTACGACCGTCCTGTTCAGCTTCCTGAGTCCCAGGGCCTCCACTGTCCGTCTATGCTTCGGCACGGCGCCAATCGTAGATTTTACCAATGTGATCTTTAAATTTGCCATTTCCGTCTACCTCCTTAGGCCATGATCTCTTCCACGGATTTCCCGCGCAGTCCGGCTACTTCTTCCGGAGTTTTCACCTGGCTTAATCCTTTGATCGTGGCAAGCACAACATTCTGCTTGTTATTGGAACCGAGAGATTTTGTACGGATGTTTCTGATCCCCGCCATCTCGATCACCGCACGGGCCGGGCCGCCGGCAATCACTCCGGTACCTTCCGGGGCTTTCTTCAGCAATACCGAAGCGCTTCCGAATTCACCGATCAAATCATGTGTAATACTTCCATTGTCGTCCATCGCAACAGAAATCAGCTTCTTCGCGGCGTCCTCCTTGCCCTTGCGGATCGCCTCGGGGATCTCGGTCGCCTTTCCCAAACCTGCGCCAACATGGCCGTTTCCGTCGCCTACAACCACTAAAGCTGTGAATCTCATATTACGGCCACCCTTAACAACCTTGGTAACACGTTTAATTGATACTACCTTTTCTGTTAATTCTAATGAACCAGCATCAATACGTTCCTGTTTCATGTGTGTTCCTCCTTTTAGAAATTCAGCCCGGCTTCTCTCGCTGCGTCTGCCAACGCCCGAACTTTACCGTGATATATATAGCCGCCTCTGTCAAAGACAACGTCCTTAATGCCTTTTTCCAGCGCTCTCTCAGCAATGACTTTTCCCACATATGCCGCCGCCTCAACATTGTTGGTCTTTTCCAGGTTCTCCTTCACATCCTTCTGAAGAGTGCAGGCAGAAACCAAAGTGCTTCCAACTGTATCGTCAATGATCTGAGCATACATATGGTTATTGCTTCTGAATACGGCTAAACGCGGGCATTCCGGCGTACCGCTGAAACGGTTACGTATTTTTTTGTGCTTTTTCATACGAACTTCACTTCTCGTTTTTTTGCTAACCATTTTCACACTCTCCTTATTTATTTCTTACCGGTCTTACCAACTTTGCGTCTGATCACCTCATCGGCATACTTGATTCCTTTGCCCTTGTACGGCTCCGGTCTTCTCTTGTCTCTGATCTCAGCTGCGTACTGACCTACTTTTTCTTTATCGATTCCCTGAACGGTGATCTTATTCTGGCCTTCCAGGACCGTCTCCAGCCCTTCCGGGTCGATCATCTCCACCGGATGGGAATACCCCAGGTTCAGGGTGAGCTTGTTTCCGGATTTCGCGGCCCTGTAACCGACTCCGTTCACTTCAAGAACTTTCTTATATCCTTCCGTTACGCCGATCACCATGTTATTGATCAGCGTCCTTGTAAGACCGTGCAATGACTTCATCTTCTTCAGGTCATTTGGTCTTGTCACGACGATCGAATCGCCTTCCTGCTTAATTTCCATCTCTGTCGGAAGTTCCTTTGACAGAGTTCCCTTCGGACCTTTTACGGTCACTTTGTTGTTCTCAGCAATCTCAACAGTCACACCCGCCGGGATCGTAACCGGCAGTCTTCCTATACGTGACATACCTCGTTCCTCCTTAACTTAAATTTTCGGAGCAGAAATCTCTGGCTGCTCTGTTTTCAGTTTCCTGTTCTGACGGGGCTACCAGACAAAGCACAATACTTCTCCGCCGACATTCAGCTTTCTCGCTTCCTTATCTGTGATCACACCCTGATTTGTTGAAATGATCGCGGTCCCAAGTCCGCCAAGCACTCTCGGCAGTTCCTCGCTTCCCGCATACACACGCAGACCCGGTTTGGAAATCCTCTTCAGGCCGGTAATTACTTTTTCGTTCTTATCTGCGCCGTACTTCAACGTTACGCGGATCGTCTTAAATGTTCCGTCCTCTATAATGTCATATTTCGTGATATATCCTTCGTTTGCCAGAATATCCGCGATCGCGATCTTCATCTTTGATGCAGGCACATCTACTGTATCATGTTTCGCAGTATTTGCATTACGGATTCTTGTAAGCATATCTGCAATTGGATCACTCATAGTCATTTATGTTTTACCTCCTTCTTCACTGTAATTCAACGATGGTTATGGCAGTTCTGCGATGCCTACCAACTGGCTTTCTTAACGCCGGGGATCTCTCCCTTGTATGCTAATTCACGGAAGCAAACACGGCAAACTCCATATTTTCTCAAATACGCATGCGGACGGCCGCAGATTTTGCAGCGGTTGTATTCCCTTGTGGAAAATTTCTGTTTGCGCTGCTGTTTGATCTTCATTGCTGTTTTAGCCATAATCTACCTCCTTACTTCATAAACGGCATATTGAACTGTGCGAGCAGTTCCCGCGCCTCTTCGTCTGTCTTGGCTGTGGTTACAAAAACGACGTCCATGCCTCTCACCTTATCGACCTTATCGTACTCGATCTCCGGGAAGATGAGCTGCTCCTTGATGCCGAGCGCATAGTTTCCTCTTCCGTCAAACGCGTTCGGATTTACTCCTCTGAAGTCACGCACGCGGGGAAGCGCGAGATTGATCAGACGATCAACGAACTCATACATCTTTTCCCCTCTCAAGGTGACTTTACATCCGATGGACATTCCCTCTCTCAGCTTGAAGTTTGCAACCGACTTTTTCGCCTTACAAACAACCGCTTTCTGTCCCGCAATCGTTTCCATGTCGTTGACTGCGGACTCCAGCGCCTTAGCGTTATCCTTTGCCTCGCCGACTCCCATGTTGATCACAACTTTATCGAGTTTCGGCACTTCCATAATATTCTTATATCCGAACTTTTTGATCAATGCGTCAACGATCTCGTTCTGATACTGTTCCTTCAGTCTACTCAAAGTCCTGGACCTCCTTCCTCAACTTAATCAATCACATCGCCCGTCTTCTTCACAACGCGGCGAACTTTTCTCTTTTTCCTGCCGTTTTCGTCCTCAACTGTCTCCACCTGAAAGCCGAGCCTTGCCGGCACGCCTTTGTGTACGTACATGACGTTGGAAATATGAATGGAGCCTTCCTGATGAACGATACCGCCGTTCTGGTTCGCCATGCTCGGTTTCGTATGTTTGGTCAGAATATTGACGCCCTCGACCACTACTCTTCCATTTTTACGGTCTACGGAAAGGACTTTGCCTTCTTTTCCTTTTTCCGCACCGGCAATCACTTTCACAAGGTCGCCCTTCTTTATTTTTGTCGTTGCCATCTTATCTATCGCACCTCCTTAAAGTACTTCCGGAGCCAGAGAAACGATCTTCATAAACTGCTTGTCACGAAGTTCTCTCGCCACCGGCCCGAAGATACGGGTTCCTCTTGGATTCTGGTCGTCTTTTATAATTACAGCTGCGTTCTCATCAAAGCGGATATAGGATCCGTCTTTGCGCCTGGTACCCTTCACGGTACGTACGACTACAGCTTTTACTACATCGCCCTTTTTAACAACGCCGCCTGGTGTTGCATCTTTAACAGTCGCAACGATAACGTCGCCGATTCTTGCATATCTTCTGGTAGAACCGCCAAGCACACGGATGCAGAGCAATTCTTTCGCGCCTGTGTTATCTGCCACTTTCAGTCTGCTTTCTTGCTGTATCATGCAGGTTTCCCTCCTTATACTATTTCACTTTTTCCATGATTTCCACAAGTCTCCATCTCTTGTCCTTTGACAGAGGCCTTGTTTCCATAACTCTTACCTTGTCACCGATATTGCACTCGTTTGCCTCATCGTGCGCCTTTAACTTATAAGTTCTTTTTACGATCTTCTTGTAAAGGGGATGTTTTACATGGTCCTCAACCGCAACAACGATCGTTTTATCCATCTTGTTGCTGATTACCTTGCCCACCCGTGTTTTTCTCAAATTTCTTTCCACGACTTCTGCTCCTTTCCGGCCTATTCAGCTTTAGCCATCTCAGTAATCACTGTCTGGATTCTGGCGATATTTCTTCTTACTTCCTTGATCCTGCTCGTATTATCCAACTGATTCGTTGCATTCTGGAACCTCAGATTAAAGAGTTCCTTCTTAGCAGCTACTAATTCTTCATTCAGCTCTGCAGCTGATTTTGTCCTTAAATCTTCTACATATGGCTTAATTTTCACTGTTATCACCGCCTTCTAAGTCTGTGCGAGAAACGATTTTACATTTACAGGGCAGTTTGTGAATCGCAAGACGGAGAGCTTCTCTTGCCACATTCTCAGGAACTCCCGCGATCTCAAACATCACGCGTCCCGGCTTCACGACCGCTACCCAGTATTCCAGGGTACCTTTACCGGAACCCATACGTGTTTCAGCTGGTTTCGTAGTTACTGGCTTATCCGGAAAAATCTTGATCCAGACTTTCCCTCCACGCTTGATATAACGCGTCATGGCAACACGGGCCGCCTCGATCTGATTGGAGCGGATCCAGCATGGCTCTGTTGCAATAATACCGTATTCACCATATGAAAGTGTATTTCCGCGAAGAGCTTTTCCCTTCATGGAACCACGGAACTGTTTACGACGTTTTACTCTTTTTGGCATTAACATTATTTATCGCTCCCTTCCTTTGCTGCCTTTTCCGGAAGAATCTCGCCTTTGTATACCCACACTTTTACTCCTACTTTTCCGTAGGTGGTGTCTGCCTCAGCGAATCCGTAGTCAATGTCTGCTCTCAGTGTCTGAAGCGGAATCGTACCCTCGCTGTAGAACTCGGTACGAGCCATATCGGCGCCGCCGAGACGTCCGGACACAGAAGTCTTCACACCCAGCGCACCCGCCTTCATTGTTCTGGACATACAGGATTTCATCGCGCGGCGGAATGAGATACGGTTCTCAAGCTGCTGCGCAATATTCTCAGCCACAAGCTGAGCGTCCTTATCCGGCCTCTTGATCTCCTTGACGTCCACTACAAGCTTTTTATTTGTAAATTTCACCAGTTCAGCTTTCACTTTCTCGATCTCGGAGCCGCCTTTTCCGATCACTACGCCCGGCTTCGCCGTGTAGATCGTGATCTTTATGCGATCCGACGCCCTCTCTATCTCAACTTTGGAGATACCGGCGCTGTATAATTTCTTTTTGAGAAATGTCCTGATCTCATGGTCTTCCACCAAATAATCCGCAAATTCTTTTTCCGCATACCATTTAGAGTCCCAATCCTTAATGATGCCGACTCTCAAGCCATGAGGATTAACTTTCTGTCCCATGATTACCCTCCTTATCTTTCATCAAGCACAAGTGTGATATGGCTCATTCTCTTCTCGATCCTGTAAGCCCGTCCCTGCGCTCTCGGTCTGATTCTCTTCATTGTTGGTCCTTTGTTTGCGTAAGCCTCTGCGATATAGAGATTCGCTGCATTCATACCATTGTTGTTCTCAGCGTTAGCAACTGCGGACTCCAGTAACTTCTTTATTAAACTTGAGGCGTATCTTGGGTTGTAAGTCAAAATACCAAGCGCCGTTTCTACATCTTTCCCTCTGATGGCATCCAATACAAAGCATGCTTTCTGGACAGAAACTCTGGCATAAGATAATTTTGCTTTCGGCCTGGTGTCCTTATTAGCATTTCTTTCTCTCTTAATTTGGGATCTATGTCCTTTTGCCATGGATGTACCCTCCTTTCAAATTCGCTGTTTTTTATCTGACTTTTGATTTCTTCTCATCTTTTCCATGTCCCCTGTACGTTCTGGTCGCAACAAACTCTCCCAGTTTGTGTCCGACCATGTCTTCCGTAACGTATACCGGAACATGCTTTCTCCCGTCATGGACGGCAATCGTATGCCCAACCATGCTTGGGAAGATCGTGGAACGACGAGACCATGTTTTAATAACTGACTTCTCGCCTGATGCGTTCATAGCATCTATCTTTTTAAGCAGACTGGCGTCTGCAAACGGTCCTTTTTTCAGTGAACGAGCCATGGTTCTACCTCCTTACAAATCTATTATTTGATACCTCTGCCGTCGCGTCTTCTTATGATCATCTTATTGGACTGCTTGTTCTTCTTGCGGGTCTTCAGTCCAAGCGCCGGCTTGCCCCATGGAGTGCTCGGTCCCGGACGTCCGATTCCGGCCTTGCCTTCTCCACCGCCGTGCGGATGGTCGTTCGGGTTCATAACAGAACCGCGGACAGTCGGCCTTATACCCATGTGACGCTTGCGTCCCGCATTACCAATGTTGATCAGGTTGTGATCTCCGTTCCCCACAACTCCGACGGATGCGCGGCAAAGGATCGGAACCATTCTCATCTCTCCGGACGGAAGACGAAGAGTCGCATATTTTCCCTCTTTCGCCATCAGCTGAGCGCTGTTTCCCGCAGAACGCACCAGCTGTCCGCCTTTGCCCGGATGCAGCTCGATGTTATGGATCTGCGTACCTACCGGGATCTCGGACAGAGGAAGGCAGTTGCCCACTCTCACTTCCGCTTCCGGTCCGTTCATAACTTTCATTCCATCCTTCAATCCCTCCGGTGCAAGAATATAATTCTTCACACCGTCTGCGTAACAGATCAGGGCGATATTGGCCGTTCTGTTCGGATCGTACTCGATTCCGATCACAGTAGCCGGAATACCGTCTTTTCTTCTCTTGAAATCAATGATCCTGTATTTCTGTTTTTCTCCGCCCCCGCGATGTCTAACTGTGATTTTACCCTGGTTATTACGTCCCGCCCGTTTGCTCTTTGGAGCCAACAGAGATTTCTCCGGGGATTTTTTGGTGATCTCCGCAAAATCAGATCCGGTCATCTGTCTTCTGGAAGGCGTATATGGGCGATATGTTTTAATTCCCATGATTGCTTCTCCTTTCAATACTGTTTGTTATCTTACAGTCCCTCGAAAATCTCAATATCCGCGCTGTCCTTCGTCAGCTGAACGATCGCCTTCTTCGACTTTGCGGTCCAGCCGTATTTATAAGTTCCGCGCACTCTTTTTTTCTTGCCCTTGATATTCATGGTGTTTACGCTCTGCACTTTGGTTCCCGCAAACATTTTCTCGACAGCCTCTTTGATCTGGTTCTTTGTCGCGTCCGTGTGTACCAGGAACGTATATTTCTTATCCGCCATAAGTCCCATGCTTTTCTCGGTGACCACCGGCTTAAGGATCACATCATAATATTGAACGTTAGCCATTATGCGTACACCTCCTCAATACTGGCAACAGCAGCTTTCGTCGCGATCACTGTGTTGTACTTCAAAATATCGAATACGTTGATCGTATTTGTTCTGGCCGTCTTGACGTCCGCGATATTTCTCGCTGAAATCTCCGCGTTCGTATTGCCGTCCTCCAGCACGACCAACGCTTTGGATACCTCTAAATTCTTTAATATATTCGCAAATTTCTGAGTCTTGATCTCGTCCATTTTGATCTCGTCGATCACGATGAATTTCTTTTCTTCCACCTTTGCGGTGAGAGCGGATTTGAGAGCGGCTCTCTTTTCTTTTCTGTTCATTTTAAATGAATAATCTCTCGGTACCGGAGCAAATACTACTCCGCCGCCCGTCCACTGGGGAGCTCTCGTAGATCCCTGTCTCGCGTGGCCGGTCCCCTTCTGTCTCCACGGCTTTCTGCCGCCGCCGGATACTTCAGAGCGCGTTCTTGCTTTCTGAGTTCCCTGACGTCTATTTGCAAGCTGATTTACAACCGCCATGTGTACCAGATGCTCGTTTACTTCCACGCCAAACACGGCATCGTTCAGGTCGATCGTACCAACTTCTTTACCTTCGATATTGTAAACTGCTACGTTTGCCATCTCTAGTGTTCCTCCTTTCTTCGTTAAAGCCTAAACCGTCTTCACTGTCTCTTTGATCGTTACCAAAGATTTCTTCGGCCCCGGTACGGAACCCTTTATCAGAAGCAGTCCCTTCTCTGCATCTACGCGGACAACTTCAAGGTTCTGAACGGTAACCTTCTTATTACCCATCTGTCCCGGCATCTTCTTTCCCTTGAATACCCTGCTCGGATCAGACGCCGCGCCGTTGGAACCCGCGTGACGGTGATACTTGGAACCATGAGTCATAGGCCCTCTATGCTGATTATGTCTCTTGATCGCTCCCTGGAAACCTTTTCCTTTTGAAACAGCCGTAGCGTCAACCTTATCTCCCACTTCAAAAATGTCAACCGTGATCTCCTGAGCCAGTTCATATTCATCCGCGTTGTCGAATTTGAATTCTCTCACGAATCTCTTTCCGTCAACGCCTGCTTTCGCAAAATGTCCCTGTTCCGCCTTTGTAAGGCCGTGGCGGTGAACGACTTCCTTCTTGCCGTTCTTGTCCTTATTGACGATTTTGGATTTCTTATCGCCGAATCCAACCTGTACTGCGCTGTAGCCGTCGTTGTCAACCGTCTTGATCTGCGTTACCACGCACGGTCCGGCCTGAAGTACGGTTACCGGCGTCAGCGTGCCGTCTTCGCTGAAGATTTGAGTCATTCCGACTTTGGTAGCTAAAATAGCTTTCTTCATTATAATTACCTCCTGTGATTTACAGCGGAGCGCATGATGCGCGCTCATCCTAAATATTAGGAATTTACTGTGTCCTATTTGTTTTTCATTTTGATATCAATGTACACGCCCGCAGGCATCTCCAGCCTTGACAGTGCGTCGACTGTCTTCTGGGTCGGGGTGATGATATCGATCAGTCTCTTATGAGTCCTTTGCTCAAACTGTTCCCTGGAATCTTTGTACTTGTGAACCGCGCGCAGGATCGTGATCACTTCCTTCTTTGTCGGAAGCGGCACCGGTCCGCTCACCTGTGATCCGTTCTTCTTAACAGTGTCGATGATTTTCTTCGCCGATACATCTACCAACTGATGATCGTACGCCTTCAAAGTGATCCTCATTATTTGACTTGCCATAAAAAAAGTCGCCTCCTTTTCGTACTTAAAACTTCAGTACGACAAGCGGTGACTGTACACTCTCCCGTGTGTGTCGTGAGAAACCCACACGCATATTCCTTCTACTGCTTCCCTGTAAGGACTTCTTACCGTTCCGGAAGGTTTCCTCTTTCTCAAGCGGCAGTGAAAGTAGCTCGTACAGTGACTTGTCGCCAGTTTCCTAACTTGACATTCGCTCCACGGAAAAACCTGCCACACAGGGCAGCAACCTCTCGCTTCACAGCTATCAATGTCACAGCTTTTACAGTATATCTGATAAATCGGCGCTTTGCAAGTACTTTTTGCCATTTATTGCAGATTTTTTCCATCAGCCTTCCACCGCGTGCCTTTTTTTGCTTTCTCTCAATACCTGAGCTGTATCCCCTGCTCCTCGATCCAGTCCTCCAGCTCATCCTGGGAATCCGCCGCCCAGGTCTCGTTCAGTTCCTTCTTTTCCGGCTCTTTTTCCGGCTCCGGTTTCCTGTTCCTGTCCTCGCTCATCTCTTCAGGCCTCCTCATTCAATCGGAAAAGCGGCAGTTCCCCCTCCCGGGGAAACCGCCGTCGGTTCCTTTCCTATAACATGATCAATATAACATTTTTCCCTTCCCGCGTCAACCGGTGAAGCCCCTTTTTTCCCGCGCTTTTTTCCCGCGCCGATGAGGAGCTTCGATAAAGGGCCTTCTTCCTGCGAACTCCTTACGGCAGGCGGATCTCGAAATCGGCCAGCGGCACCGGCTCGGTGACCGTATCCGGCGTATCCCCCGCCCTTCCCGGGATCTCCGCGTGCAGGGTCAGGTCCTTCTGCCCTTCGTTCAGGAACATCGTATTCACGAAGGCTCCTCCCGCCGCCTCATTCCATCCGGCGGTCTCCGCGACATAGCTTCCGCCATTCATCCAGAAGCAGACTCTCTCTAATCCGTCCTCCCCGGAGACGTCGTGATATTCTTCGTCCGAAATACCGGGAAGCTGCGCCTCCACCAGAAGTCCCGCCCGGGTCCTGATGATATCCCTGATATGAATGTCCGCCGCGGTCTGATCCACCGGGATCGTCTCATTGTAGCTCCTGTCCACGCTCACCGGGAACCGCAGGTTCCACGCCCCGGTCAGGGAACTCTCCTTCACGGTCTGCAGCTTGCCGGTCTCTTTTGCTTTCGCCCACACGCCATCGGTCGTCAGCCCGCTGATATCCACCGTGGCGACCAGGGTATCCATCGCCTGGTACGCGGGATCGGAGATGAGCTGCGGGGACAGCATATGGATCTGGTTCATCAGCACATAGGAGCCGTCCTCCGTCTTCCGGAAGGAACCCACAGTGCCGCCCATATTATTTTCAAACGGATCGATCCCATCTACCCCGGCGTCCGCCCACGGGAGAATCTCTTCCGCCCCGTCAAGAGCGCTGTCTCCCGTCTCCAGCATCAGCGCATAGTAGAGGATGTATCCGTCGCAGTAGACGTCCGTCACGGAGATCTTCACGCCCTTATCCTCCGTCTCCGTCACATACCCTTCCTCGCCCGCGCGCTTCGCGAGTTCCTCCTCGATGGGCAGCGCGTACTCTCCGATCTTCACGAGGGTCTCCTCCTCGCCCAGCACATAGGCGCCGCTCTCCTTTTCTTCCTTCGCGATCTCAATCAGGCTTCCGAAGACCCTGCTGAACAGATCCTTCGCCAGCGCCGGGTTGACCATTCCCGTCACTCCTACGGCGACCGCCAGCGCCGCCGCGATCCCTGAAGCCGCTTTCCATGCGCGGCCTTTTCGATTCTCATGCTTCATTTCCCGCACCTCCTTCAAAATCTTCTGCTTCTGCGCTTCCTTCTCCCCGGAAGACAGTTCCTTCATCTCATACTCGCCGAAATCCGTCTCGACTTCATTCAACAGTCCATAAATATTCTTCTCCATTCTAAACGCCCCTTTCCCGCCGGTATTGTCTGCGAATCCTGTTTTTGCCCCTGGACAGCCGGTTGTAGATGACCTCTTTTTTCATCCCCGTCTCCTCGCTCACCTGATCCATGCTCATCCCTTCCACATAGAGCTTCCGGAACAGTTCCCGGTCCGGCGGACTCAGGCAGTACAGCATCGTCTCAACCTCCTCCGAGATCTCCCTCTCAAGGATCCCGGCCAGCGCCCGGTCCTCCCCGGAGACCTGCACGCCGTCGATCCCCACCGTCTCCAGTTCCTTCCGGTACTGTCTCAGATAGTCGATGCAGCGGTACCTGGCGACCGCCGCCGCCCAGTTTTTAAATGTCGTCCTGCTCTCATCAAACTGCGGGATATTCATCCAGATCTTCAGCAGCACGTCATTGAAACATTCCTCCTGCCGGTCCGGGATCCGAAAAAGGTGCCTTCGGATGACGGACATCAAAAGTCCTCCGTACCGGTCGATCACATACAGGAGAGCATCCTCGTTATGCAATTGTAATTGCCGGATAAAATTGTGTTCCCCGATTCTCATAGGTTCCTCCTCTTTCAGACGCGCCTGCCTGTTTGGTTCTCTCACTTATTATTACGGATCCGGGGATGTTTTTCTATCACAAATGAAAAAAAAGAAAAGGAACGATTTCCTTTACTTTCCATCTGATCTCTTCTATAATAAATCCGACGCATCGCCGCCTTAAGCGCATGCGCCGCACAGGTATTTCAAGCGAAACATTTTTTACAAAAATAAAGGGGAAAAATTTATGTGGATTGCCAATGACTGGAAAGATTATGAAGTGTTAGACTGCAGCGGAGGGGAAAAGCTGGAACGCTGGGGCGACTATCTTCTCGTGCGCCCGGATCCGCAGGTCATCTGGGACACGCCCAGAACCCACAGGGGATGGAAACACAGGAACGCCCACTACCACAGAAGCAAAAAAGGCGGTGGGGAATGGGAATTCTTTCAGCTTCCCGAGCAGTGGCCGATCCACTATAAGGGCCTGACCTTCCACCTGAAACCGTTCAATTTCAAGCACACCGGCCTGTTTCCGGAGCAGGCCGTCAACTGGGACTGGTTCTCTGAAAAGATCAGACGGGCCAACCGCCCGGTGAAGGTGCTGAACCTGTTTGCCTACACCGGCGGAGCTACGCTCGCCGCGGCCAAAGCCGGAGCCAGCGTCACGCATGTGGACGCGTCGAAAGGCATGGTCGCATGGGCGAAGGAAAACGCTGCCGCCTCCGGCCTGAAAGACGCTCCGATCCGCTGGCTGGTGGACGACTGCGTAAAATTTGTGCAGCGGGAGATCCGGAGAGGCAGCCGCTATGACGCCGTCATCATGGATCCTCCCTCCTACGGGAGAGGTCCGAAAGGAGAGATCTGGAAGATTGAAGACTCCCTTCACCCCTTTCTCAGACTGTGCGTGAAGCTCCTGTCCGACCGGCCCCTTTTTTTCCTTATCAATTCTTATACGACCGGGCTTGCGCCGGCCGTGCTGACCTATCTGCTCGGAACGGAACTCAGGGATTACGGCGGGCATGTGGAATCAGAGGAAATAGGCCTGCCTGTGACGGAGAGCGGGCTGGCGCTGCCCTGCGGCGCTTCCGGAAGATGGGAACGGTAGACAGATATCCCCGCATTCCCATCTCCTTCGCCGTCCGCATCGGACAACACATATCTTAACATCCGCCTTTTTCCTCTCCTGTTCCTGCGATAAACAGAACGCCCAATGTTCCAGGCCCGCAGTGGCTGGAAATCACGCCTCCCGCCCTCGTCTCATGGATCTCGTCGAAATGTTCCAGGGATTCCAGATACTCCCGAACCCGGGCGACGATCCCGGCATCCATCCCGGAATGGGTGATAAACACCCGCTTCCGGTCGGCTCCCAGAAGCGCCTCTTCCATATCCTTCACATAGTGCATGAGTACCTTCGCCATACCGCCCCGGTACTTTTTTCCCACTTCCATTTTCCCGTCCAGCACCTGAATACAGGGGTGCAGCTTCAGCGTATTGGCCAGAAGAGCCGTCGCCCCGGAGCAGCGTCCTCCTCTCGCCAGGTATGTCAGTGTGTCAACCACGAAACTCGCCCGTATCCTGCCGCATAACCGCTCCGCCCCGGCCACGATCTCTTCCGCCGGCAGTCCCTGCGCCGCCAGTTCCGCGGCGTGCAGCACCTGAAGCCCGATCCCCGTGGAAAGATTCCGGGAATCGATCACGAACACCCGGCCATTCTCAAATTCCCGGGCGGCAAGCCGGACCACATTGCAGGTCGTACTCATCTCCTCCGAAATTCCGAAGAAGATCACATCCTCCCCCGCCTCCATGCACGGCCTCAGCATCCTTTTGACATAGTCGAAAGCCACCGCCGCCGTCTTCGGCGTCTTCCGGTTTTTCTCCGCCCACGCAAAGATCTGTTCCGGCGTCAGTTCCTCCTTATCATAGTAGCTCTTCTCATCCAGCACGATGCACAGAGGGATGATTGAAATTCCATATTTCCCGATCAATTCCTCCGACAGATCGCACGTGCTGTCGGCAAAAATTCTTACTCTTCTCTCCTCCATCTCAGTCTCCCTCCTCTTTTTCCGGCTCTTTGGGAAGCTCTCTTCGCCCGAGCCTTACCTCCTCCATCTCCCGCGCCATCTCGCGGTCCATATGGTCAAACAGGTAATTCCTTCTGCGGCGTCCTCTCTGCCGGCCGCATTCTTCCCGGATCTGCCGCCGGACGATCTCCATCTCCTCCTGAAATTCCGTCGCGGACATCAAAGTCCCGCCCTGGCCGAGCGTGACCACCTGCTCCACCCCGTCCGAGGTGGCCACCGTGACATGGTATTTCCTTCCGATCTCATGGACGACCTTTTCTATATACTGGTCCGCCGTCTCCGCCTCTTTGGTGTAGACTACATGGATATTATGATATTTCTGGATCTCCATCGTGCATCCTTCCACGCGGTAAGCATCAAACACCAGGATCACCGCGCACTTCCGGAACCCCTGGTAATTGCACAGGATATCCATCAGGCGGGCGCGGGCCGCTTCTATATTTACTTCGGCAAGTTCTCTCAATTCGTCCCACGAAAAGATCATATTGTAACCGTCCACCAGAAGATACTCCCTGAGCGTTTTTTCCCTTCCCGGCCTCGCCGCATCGGCCCTCACCGTCTTTGCGGACACGTCCGGCTTCCGTTCGATCTTTCCATAAGTCCGGATAAAAATTTCCTCCAGTTCCTTCTCCTCCGTCCGCTTCGCCGCGGATGTCTGGCGCTTCCGAAAAGCCCCCTCACCGGAGGCCTCTGCGCCGGCGCTTCCCGGTTTCAGGCGGCTCTGCACATGCATATGCTCCGGTGCCTGGTCCCAGGGGATGTAAACCCCTGCGCCGTGCGAGCAGAAAATCGAGCCGGCGGGATTGTCTGTATCCCGTTCCGGGTCATACCCGCACGCCTCTATCACTTCCTTTTCATTATGGCAGGGCGCGTATCCTCCAAAGGAACAGAACAGCCTTCCCTGTCCCCGGGTATAGACGGCAACCTCCCTCTGGTAATCCCGCATCGCCGCTACCGGAGCGCTTCCCGTCAGCACGGACATTCCCCTCCTGATCTCTGGCGTCCCGCATTTCCCGTACATTCTCTGGACGTCTGTAAGCGCCCGGCCGACCGTCCCAGACGGGACTTCCAGCCGGAACTGATAGTACGGCTCCAGCAGCACGCTCCTGGCACTCATCAGGCCCTGACGCACCGCCCGGTAGGTCGCCTGCCGGAAATCTCCCCCTTCGGTATGCTTTATATGCGCCCGGCCGGCCGTCAGCAGGATCTGCATATCCGTAATCGCCGCTCCGGTCAGCACCCCTCTGTGAACCTTTTCCGCCAGATGCGTCAGCACCAGTCTCTGCCAGTTCCTATCCAGCATATCTTCACTGCAACACGTACCGAACGTCAGACCGCTTCCCCGCTTCCCCGGCTTCAGCAGCAGATGTACTTCCGCGTAATGGCGCAGCGGCTCATAATGGCCCACGCCCTCCGCCTCCGTGCATATCGTTTCCTTATATACGATACTTCCCGTATCGAAAGTGACCGAAACGCCAAACCGCTCCCTGATCAGGCTCTGCAAAATCTCGATCTGCACCTCTCCCATCAGCTGCGCGTGGATCTCTCCCGATTCTTCCCTCCACACGATCCTCAGCATCGGGTCCTCCTCCTCCAGCTGGCGGAGATTCTGCAGCATGGTATGTGCATCGCATCCGTCCGGCAGCTGGATCCGGTAATTCAACACAGGTTCCAGAACCGGAGCGCCGGAATCCTTCTCCACTCCCAGCCCTTCCCCGGGATACGTATCGTTCAGCCCCGTAACCGCGCACACAACGCCGGCTTTTGCCTCCTGCACCGCCTCAAACTTCTCCCCGGAATAGATCCGGATCTGATTTACCTTTTCCTCCCGGTGATCCTGCGCGCTCTTCGCATTTCCCAACACATCCTTTACCTTCAGGATCCCGCTCATGACTCTCATGTGGGTCAGCCGGTTCCCCTGCGCGTCCCTGGAAATCTTATACACCTTTGCGCCGAAAGGCGCGCCTTCCTCCCGGCTGCGGGGGATGCCGAAGCGTTCCAGTCCGTCCAGCAATTCCTTTACTCCCTGCATTTTCAGAGCGGAACCAAAAAAGCACGGGAACACTCTGCGCTGCGCGATCAGGGCGGCGATTGTTTCCGCCCCAACCGTTCCGCTGTTTAAATATTCCTCAAGCGCGCTCTCGTCACACACGGCAACGTTCTCTTTTAATTCGTCGCTTTCAAAGTCTCCGAAATCAATGCATCCTCCGTCCAGCTCACGCTGTAACTGATCCAGCAGCGCGCCGCGGTCCGTTCCCTCCTGATCCATTTTATTGACAAACAAAAAGACCGGTATGCGATATTGCTGCAGAAGGTTCCAGAGCGTACGGGTGTGTCCCTGTACTCCGTCCGCGCCGTTGACGATGAGTACCGCATAATCCAGAATCTGAAGGGTGCGTTCCATCTCCGCAGAAAAATCTACATGTCCCGGGGTATCGAGAAGCGTCACATCCGTCTCGCCAAGCCGGAACACCGCCTGTTTGGAAAAAATAGTGATCCCCCGGTTTTTTTCCAGCGCATACGTGTCCAGAAAAGTATCGCCGTGATCCACCCGCCCGGGCTTCCTGATCCTGCCGCTTAAATACAGGATGCTCTCGGACAACGTGGTTTTTCCGGAGTCCACATGGGCCAGCAAACCCACGCAGATATGTCCGGGCGAATGATTTTCAGCTGCCGTTCCCATCAAAAATACCCCTTTCCGCCGTCTGTCGTATTTCAATCCTTATCATATCACAGAAAAAGAAATCCGTCGATATTTCTTATCGCTATGCCGTCCGCCATAAAATGCGGGAGGGCAGAAACCTTTCGGCTCTGCCCTCCCTTATTTAAATTATAAAAAGGAAAATGAATGAAACTGCCGGCTTAATTTACTGTTCAATTTCTTTCATAAATCTCGCCCTGACATCTTTCTGCATTTATTATACATAGATCTTATCCTTTTCGGTATTCTAAAATTTTAAACTGAGTGGAGTTTTTTATACTCATTTTACCGGTTCTACATACTTCAGGAACCTCTGGATGATCGTTGCGCAGACAGAGCGGAACGTCTTCCCCTGCGGGTTCAGCAGGCCGGTCTCGCCTTCGCCGCTGATCAATCCGTTCTCCACCGACCAGGTCATACCGTCCGTCAGGGTGACGTCCTTCCAGTCCGGGAATCCCGTCAGGTCAGTGTCCGTCACCGTAATATAACCTTTATACGCTGCGTATCTCAGCATCATAACCGCCATCTGCTCCCTGGTAATATCGTCGCCCGGGCCGAAGAATCCGGTGGGATTTCCTTTCTCATCTTCGTACCCTTTGACAATGCCCGCGCCGGTCGCCCATGTCACCGCGTCCAGATAGAAGCAGTCCTTATCGTCATACGGCACATCCCGGAAGACAACTGCGTTCTCTCCCTGCGCAGGCGGTACATTTCCCTCCATTCTGTACAGGATCGTCGCAAACTGCGCGCGGCTCAGTTTTTCCCCCGCTCCGAAAAATGGAGTCGGCTGTCCCTTTTCATCCTTTAATCCGGTCATGATCCCTTTGTCGTAGACGTATTTCACCGCGTCCGCATACCAGTTCTTCTCCTTGTTCACATCCTGGAAAGGCAGATTCCAGACGGGATCCTCCGGTTTCTCCTCCGCTTTCAGATCCCTGAGCGCGATCCGGTCGATGTTCGGCGCGTCCGCCTCGTTGTTGTACAGGCAGATGCTGTTGTCTCCGGCTTTCAGACTCACTTTTGTGTTCACTGCCCCAACCGCTTCCCAGTCTCCTGAAATTCCCAGAAGCCCCGACAGCCGAACGGGTTCGCCGTCGTTGACTTTTATGTACAGATCCCTGGGCGATCCGGTCACAAAGAACACCCGCAGATCATACTCCCCTTCTTTGTCGGCCTTTACATTCCGGAAGGTCAGCGTATTGCCCTCGCCATTTCCTATGTATCCTACGACATTCAGCATAGAAGAATAATTGTTCTTTGCGATCCTTGCGTTGCCGCCAATCTCCGCGTCCTCCGCTTCAAAGTAAGTGTACCTGTCGTACTCCAGCTTTCTGGCCGGCTGGGTCGGCTCGTCCGTCTGAGGATCATTCTTCACAAGCTTCACCACGCACCCGCCGTATTGCATAAGATCCAGTTTCAGCACCGTATTCACATTCGCCTTCTGCACGGCCGTTTCAATATTTGTGCCGGCCGCGTTGTCACGGTAAATGTATGCGGTGTAGGAAACTCCCTTGTCCAGGAAATCAAGCGATACTTCATAAGCGCCAGCCGCATTGGTCATTGCGCCCAGATACCAGCTTTCCCCGTTTCTCCTTGCACGGATCACATTCTCTGCCGGGTATCCGTCCAGAAGAAGGCTCTCATCCCAGACCGTCGGCAGATCTGCCAGCAGGGAAAGTCCCGGATATCCTTCATACACATACGCGGACGCCGCATAGGTCTGCACCGCCGACTCGTAGACAACCGGCATCGCCAGCATGAAACCTGCCGTTCCGTCCGACCTTGCCACCTTATATGCCGTTGGAGTAAATTCCATAGAGCCGAGTACGTTTCTGGTATACGGCAGCGTCAGCAGGGAACCGATGCTGGATCCGTTGCTCCACTTAAAGTTCTCCGCTCCCGCGACCGCCTCGTTGGCGAGAATGTTCGGATAGGTGCGCGCCTCCCCGTTCGGATTGGTCGCGCCGTGATAGTTCAGTACCAGGTGATGTTTTGCGGCAAAATCCGCGAGCAGATACATCACCTTCATGGCAAACTGGCTGTCGCTGTTGATATAATCCACTTTCACGCCCTTAACGCCCATCCTCTCGCACCATGCGAACGATTCCTCGATCGCGTCTTCGCTGTCCAGGTCGAAGATATGCGCGTTGTCGAATTTATTTACGCCGTACCACAAAAGCAGGCCGACATTTTTCTCGTTCGCATATTCTACCAGGGAGGCGATCTTCGTCTCGTAGTCGGGCCACATTTCCCATCCGTAGTCCACCAGGCAGTAGGGCATTCCGCAATTTGCCGCAAAATCAATATAATCCCGCATCTGATCGTAATCAATGCCGTCCGCCGCAGTCGACCACCAGGACCAGACGGAGCCGCCCGGTTTCACCCAGCTGAAGTCGCCGTCCGCAGACGGATTCAGATCCGTGATCAGGCTGCTGTTCGCGATTCCTTCCAGATCATCCGCAATGACCGCAACACGCCACGGCGTATGGAAGGTTCCCTGCATGTTCACTTTGTCTATGGTATGGTAGATGGGATCGTAAGTCCGCCGGTCAAAACTCTCATCAGCCTCCTGTTCCAGATAATTTCCAAAAGTCATCCGGAAGGACTTCTTTCCCGTCTCCGTCTTAAATACAGACGCGCAGTACGGATTTTCTTCATTATATACGTTCGCTTCGGATAACAGCACCCATCTGTTCCCCGAATCCTCACCGAGGGAGGCAAGAAGCGGCGTGGAATAATTTGCCGCCGCGCTGTACTGTTCGGCTACCGTATGCTTCGTATACTCGTAATTCTCGTAGGTTGCGCTCGGTCCGATCGTCCAGATATCGCCCTTGTCCGGCAGAGTGAATTCACTTTTTTCACTGGTTACCGCCGTTGTCTCATTCTCGCCGGCGACATCTGCGTCCACCAGATACCGATAACCGATCCCATCGTCGAAGACACGGAAAATAACCGTCATCTCACTGTTGTTTTTATAAAGCATGAAGGATAACTCGTTGTATTTCTTATCCACGGAGGAAACGCTTCCCTGGATCAGGTCATATTTTTCCTCCCCGCTCTTTGCGCTGATGGAATCCTCCTTCAGCGTCAGTCCGGAAGTCAGATCCTCCTTGTCGGTTGTCATTCCGAGTGCGGAACACTCCACGACTACCTTATCCTCCTTGGACACGGAATAATAATAAGCGTCCCTGCTGTCTTTCCAGATCTTCACCTTGATCTTTCCATCTTCCGAGGCTGCCAGGAGCTGTTCTACCTGCGTAAGCCGCGTACCATCCTGATAGATTCCCTCCTGCGCGTTTTCGCCGGGATCCTCCTTCGGATCGGAAACTTCCAGTCCATAGCCTTCCGCGATCGTCTTCACGTCCTTTGCGGACAGAGCCGTCCTGTAAACCGCCACGTCGTCAAGCTGCACTTTGCAGTCCGGATCGCCCCAGGTGGAGCAGGTCTTCCCCAGCGCATTATTGACCAGTTCGCCGATGGAATCCAGCCGGGTTTTCAGATTGGATACGCTCCCTCCCTGAAAGCTGGAACCCACAACTTCACCGTTCACATAGAATACCACCTTGTCCGCCGACACGGTAATCGTTATATAGTTCCACACGTTCTTCTCCGGTTCCGTCGTGTAAATATGGCGGTACAGATTGGTCGTGTCAAAGATCAGATTCCACACGTGGTCGTCCGCGTACGGGGCGTAAGCAAATTCATCCGAGCTGCCTGCGTTGGCCGAACTGAATACCCTGGAGTACTTTACCACATCAGGATCCGTCTTCATCCAGAAGGACCAGGTAAGCCCGGTAGATGAGTTCACGCCCGCATACAACTCGGACGGCAGATCCACATAAGAGCTTCCGTTGTTTCCTCCTTTTAACGTCAGTACATGGTTGGTGTCGGAAGAATACGCCTTATCTCCGATTTTGATCGTTCCGGCGTCCACGCTGGCCGTCCCGCGCAAGGCTGCGTTCCCTGCGGATACGGAACCGCTGTTGGAAATCTCCGCGCCGTTTACTGTCTCAAAATCCCATTGGTACGCCGGGACGGCCTCTGCAGCCCGAACTTCTCCGGAACCTGCCTCCTGCGCGTTCACCGGAACGGCATACACGCCCTGCGGAAGCAGCATCGCCGCCGCCAGCAGCGCCGACAATTTTTTTGCTGTTGTTCGTCTCATTGTTTTCCTTCCTTTCCTCGTTTATTCACCGGCAAAAAATTATAAGCAAATGCCCTGTATTGTTAAATTATATCTTATGAAGCCGTAAAATTCAACAAAACGGCCCAAATAAACCGTGCATTTTCCGTCGTCCGGTTGTATACTGTAATCAAATCTATTTCGAGAAAGGAACCGACAGCCATGAATGAAGTATTGAACAATATTTACACAAGAAGGAGCATCCGCAGATTCCGGGAACAGGCCGTCCCGAAAGATCTGCTCGATGAGATCGTCAGAGCCGGTACGTACGCGCCTACGGGAAAGAACCTGCAGTTGTTCCGTTTCTTCGTCACTCAAAGCGCGCATACGATTGAAAATCTCCGCGCCGTTATGGCAGACGCGCTTAAAAATCCCGCCTACAATTTCTATGGAGCGAAAACCCTGGTAATGGTAACCGTCCCGAAAGACGCCGTAAACGGTATCGCGGACGCGTCCTGCGCGATGGAAAACATGATGCTGGCCGCTCATGCTCTGGGACTCGGAAGCTGCTGGATCAACCAGCTCAAATACTGCGGAGACGAGCCTGAGGTTGCTTCCTTCCTGACGGGGCTTGGCGTTCCCGCCGATCATCATTGCGTAGGAATCCTTGCGGTCGGCTACGCCGCCGAGGAAGGGACGCTTCACCCGCGCAAAGAGAATCTGGTCACTTATCTGGATTAAATAAAAAAGAATGTGCCTCCGGCACATTCTCCGCCTGCGGCGGACTGCGGATGCGGGCGCTGAGTTTTTGTCAGGGGAGGGAGAAATAGCTATGCGGATATTGCTGGCCGAAGACGAACGGGACCTGAATCATATTATCACGCAAAAACTGACTTCCGACGGATACAGCGTTGACAGCTGTTACGACGGGGCGGAGGCAATCGATATCCTGTCCTGCACGGAGTACGATGCAGTCGTCCTGGATATCATGATGCCGAAAGCGGACGGCTACGAGGTTCTTCGCCGCCTTAGAACCGGCGGCAAAACGACCCCCGTACTGTTCCTGACCGCAAAGGACGCGGTCTCGGACCGCGTGAGGGGTCTGGACAGCGGCGCAAACGACTATCTGGTCAAGCCATTTTCTCTGGAGGAGCTGTCCGCACGCCTGAGGGCCATGACGCGGACCGCCTTCGGCAAGACGAGCAACATTCTCCATGCCGGAGACCTCACGCTGGACTGCGCCTCCCACATCGTCAGACGCGGCGGAAAGGAAATCCGGCTGTCCGCGAAGGAGTACTCGCTCCTGGAATATCTGATGATCAATCAGGGAATCGTACTGTCCAGGGAAAAGATCGAGGACCACATCTGGAATTTTGACTATGAGGGCGGCACGAACGTTGTGGACGTATACGTCAGCTATCTGCGCCGCAAGATCGACAGCGGACACGAAAACAAGCTGATCCACACTGTCAGGGGGCGGGGATATGTCCTGCGGGAAGAGGTGGCAACATGAAGCGTCTGTCGTTGAAATTAAAAATCACTCTCTGGTTCACCGCAGCGCTTCTGGTGATTGTCTCCTTTACGTATTTTATCGTTTTGTCCGTCAGCGACCAGATCCTCCAGAAGACGATAAAGGACAATCTGATCGAGACGGTCGAAGCCAATTTAGATGAAATTAAATTTCATGCCACGATCGGCAAAACGGATCTGGAAAAGAACGCCAGCCGTTTCCTGGAATTCGAGGGAGGGTATCTGGAGGTCGACGACGATTTCCTGGACGAAGTCAATCAGGTATACTCGTCTCTGTACAGCGCGGATCATATTCTGATATATGGGGAAAATCCGATCTCAAAGGCCGCCTCCGATCTTCCTTTTTCCAATTCACGAATACAGAGGCTTAAATCGGACGGCGTCGTCTACTATATATTTGACCGCCAACTGACGACAAAAGGGCTGGAAGGACTCTGGATGCGCGGCGTTGTGTCGGAAACGCAGGGCAGGACGCAGATGACGGATATCACTCGCATCTGCCTGTTCATCCTGCCCGTACTGGTGCTTTTCTCGTCTGTCGGGGGATATCTTCTCGTCCAGAGAATGCTGCGTCCGATCCAGAAAATTTCAGAGACGGCCCGCCAGATCGGCCAGGAAAACGATCTGAAAAAGCGGATCCGGCTCGGCAGCGGAAACGACGAACTGCACCAGCTCGGCGACACCTTTAACGATATGTTTGAAAAACTGGACCGCTCCTTCGAAACCGAACGGCGATTCATCTCCGACGCATCACATGAGCTGCGCACGCCCATGTCGGTGATCGCCGCCCAGTGTGAATATTCCCTTGAGCAGAGCAGATCCCCCGGGGAATACGAGGAAGCCTTCCGCGTCATCCAAAGGCAAAGCCGGAAGATGTCGAGGCTTATCCACGATATGCTGGATTTCACCCGTCTCGAACTCGGTACCGACCGCTATAAAAAGGAAACGATCGACCTCACGGAACTTGTATCTTCCGTCTGCTCCGATATGGCCCTGATCAGAGAAAAAGGGATCTCGCTGCAATACGAGGTTCAGCGGAACATACGCTTCACCGGGAACCATGAGCTTCTCTCCCGGCTGCTCGTCAACCTGATCAGCAACGCTTACCGTTACGGGCGGGCCAATGGACATATCCTCGTCAGGCTGACGCGGCAAAACCGCGAAATACGCCTCTGCGTCTCCGACGACGGAATCGGCATCGCAAAGGACGAACAGGAGAAAATTTTTCTGAGATTCTATCAGGCGGATTCCTCCCGGTCCGACGCAGGCATCGGCCTCGGACTTTCCATGGCAAAGGAAATTACCCGTTTCCACAGCGGAAAAATCCTCGTGGAGAGCGAACCGGGGAAGGGCAGCGTCTTCACCGTTATTTTTTCAGGATAAAAATTTTGTTTCTAATGTTTTTCTAATCTTTTGCTCTTATAATCTGAGTATAGGGTCGGGGAACAAAGAATAAAACGTCTCCGGCGCCGGCATAAATATAAGAGAGAGGAGTGAACGACATGACAAAATTTAAAAACCTTTCCACTACGAAAAAAATTATCCTTGCGCTGGTCTGCATCGCTTCCATTCTGGCGATCCTCATAATATGCACAGTACTTTTTATCAATACCAGCGTAAAGAATTCTTCTATCGGAAGAGACAACGCCATGAATTTTGCGCTTGCGGACGCGAATATCGATCCGGCGTCCGTTCAGAGTTCCCGCACGGAACTTGAGTTTGAGCAGGGACATTTTGTATATGAAGTGGAATTCATTGCAGACGGTACGGAATATGATTATTGGATCAAAGCCTCCGACGGTTCCGTCGTAAAAAAACAGATGGAGATCGTTTCGCCCGGAGAAACGCCCGCCGCAATCACGGAAGATACGACGCCCGGCAAGGATACAGCGGCCGGCAGCAATACAACGGCCGGCAGCAACGCGGCGTCCGGCGGTACGAACGGGACTGTTACAGCGGAAGACGCAAAAAAAATCGCGCTTGAGGACGCGAAAGTCTCCGCCACAGACGCCGTATTTACCAAGAACAGGCTGGACTATGACGACGGTATGAAGGTATATGAGATTGAATTCTACACGGATTCGGCCGAATATGAGTACGAAATCGACGCGGCAACCGGCGCCGTTCGAAGCAGAGATTCCGAAGCGCATCGGGCCTCCGGTACGGCCGGTACGGGAAACTCCGGCTCCTACATCGGAATTGAGAAGGCGAAATCCATCGCTGTCAGCCAGATGGGATTCTCGCTTTCCGACGTGAACTTTTCAAAAGCGAAGCTCGACTCCGACGACGGCTACATCGTATATGAAATCGAATTTTACAGAGACAATCAGGAATATGAATATACCATCGACGCGGTCACCGGAAAAATTCTGGAGCATTCCGCTTCCCACGCATTTGACGATTGAATCCGATCACTTCCACGCCATACGGAGCGCGATCGCTGCCGATCGGATATCGGCGGGCAGGGCCAAAAGCCCTGCCTGTTTTTTTTATCTTTACCGGTTATCCACACTCTCCGGATACAGATCGTGGCGCGAAAGTCTCTTCCAGGCGACTTCCTCCCACTTCGTCCCCGGCTTCCCGTAATTGCAGTAGGGATCGATGGAGATCCCGCCTCTCGGCAGGAATTTGCCCCACACCTCGATATATTTGGGATCCATCAGCCGGATCAGATCCTTCATGATAATATTGACGCAGTCCTCGTGAAAATCTCCGTGATTCCGGAAGCTGAACAGATACAGCTTCAGGGATTTGCTCTCGACCATCACCTTTCCCGGCACATACGAAATATAGATCGTTGCGAAATCCGGCTGCCCCGTGATCGGACACAGGCTGGTGAACTCCGGGCAGTTAAACTTCACAAAATAGTCGTTCTGGGGATGCTTGTTCGGAAAGGTTTCCAGAATCTTTGGATCATAATCCGCGCTGTAGGCCGTGTGCTGATTTCCCAGCAGAGAGATATTGCCCTTCTCGTCTTCTTTTCTTCCGCTCATCTTTCTTCTCCCTTCATCAGAGGATCCGTGACCCCGTTCGCCTGAAACGCGGCGATGCGGTCGCGGCAGGTCCCGCAGGTCCCGCAGGGCTTCGCTCCGCCCTCGTAGCAGCTCCAGGTCAGTTCATAGGGAACCTGAAGTTTTAGTCCCCTCTTCACAACCTCCGCCTTCGTGAGATTGACGAACGGCGCCTCAATGCGCAGCTTCTTCCCGCTCCCAAGCCAGATCGCCTCATTCATCGCATCATTAAAACTGCTGCTGCAGTCGGGGTAAGCATTTCCGGCCGCATCGTCGCTGTGCGCGCCGTAATAGACGATCCCGCAGCCGTTGGAGAGGGCGACGCTGGCCGCCGACGCCAGGAAAAGGCCGTTTCGGAACGGTACATAAGTGGATACGGGATCCCCGTTCGTCCCTGCGAGCTGGCTGGCATAGCTTTCCTTCGGAATTTCTTCCTGCGACCCTTTTAAAAGAGAACAGTCAGAATCCGCAAAGATACGCGCCAGGTCAAGCGTCTTTAAGGGGACGCCGTAATACGCCGCAACCTTTTCAGCCGCCTCCATCTCCCTGTCATGTTTCTGTCCATAATAGACGCAGAGCGCGAGAACCTCCTGCGCCCCGTATCTGTCCACCGCCATCGCAAGGCAGGTGGAGCTGTCCACGCCCCCGCTGCATAATACAAGTGCTTTCATCTCTGTCCTCCCGCTAATCGATCAGTTTTTTCAGTTCCGGATCCGTTTGAAACGCTCCGATGTACGTCCTCGTCTCAGTGGACGAGGATGCGTTTCGAATCCCCCGCGCCGTCATGCAGCTGTGGGATCCCCGTATCCGCACGCCCACATCCGGGGTACCCGCCGCCTCCGAGATGATCTCGGCGATGTCCCTTCCCAGACGTTCCTGGAGCTGCAGCCTTCTGGCCGCCATATCGCAGATGCGCGCGATCTTGCTAAGCCCCAGCACCCGGCCCCGCGGAATATACGCGACATTGACGTACATATCGTACATCAGCGCCATATGGTGTTCGCAATAGCTGAACACCGTGATATCCTTCATCACAACCGCCGTCTCAGACCTCTCCGGCTCAGAGATTTCAAAAGTCTTCCCAAACATTTCCGCGATCTCATGGTTGCTGTAGGATATTCCCTCGAAGACTTCCTCGTACATCCGCGCCACGCGGGCGGGCGTCTCCCGGAGTCCTTCGCGCTCAGGATCCTCTCCGATCGCCTTCAATATTTCCCTTATATGATATTCTATTGCCTTTTTATCCATTCTTTTCACCCCCGTCAGACCCCGCGCGCTTGCGGATCCCAGATATACTTGTGAAGCTGAAGCTGGAGCCTTGTGTGATTCATCTTATTTTTTTTCATAAATTCTGCGATCGTCTCCGGATGGATCCTCCCGAACACGGGACTGAAATAGACATGGCACCGCTTCGTCAGATCGTACTCCCGGATCACCTGTGCGGCGCGCTCGAGATCTTCCTCGTCCCCGACGACAAATTTCACCGTGTCCTCCTCCCGCAAAAATCCGAAATTTTCCATCCTCATTCCCGCTTCCATGCCGCTTGACGGAAGCTTATAGTCCATCGTAAAAACAGGGCGGTACGGTTTGTCCGAAAATTCCTTCAGATCGATGCTCCCATTCGTCTCGATCTCGACGCTCCTTGCGTCCTCCATCAGCGCCGCGATCAGCGGATAGATGTCCCTCTGCAGCAGAGGCTCTCCCCCGGTGAGAGTGACGTTCGTAATCCCGGCGCCGGATACATATTCCGCGATCTGAGCGCAGGTCAGAAATTCCGCCTTTCCCCGGCTGTCGTTCGCCCACCTCGTATCGCAATAGGAACAGTTCAGATTGCATCCCCGAAAGCGTATAAATACCGCAAGTTCCCCGGCTCGGGTCCCCTCGCCGTTGATGCTCACGAACTTTTCAGCTACAGCGTACATTGCAGTTCCTCCTCATATACGGCACAGTTCTCAGGCGTCTCGTACACGGAGACGCTCTTTACCGGCAATCCTTTCGCCCGAAGCTCATCAAAAAAATACTTTGCGAAATTCTCCGCCGTCGGCTGGAAGAAAACCGTGACCATCTCAAATCCTTCGCCCTCCAGCGCCTCGACGGTCGCCGCGCGCAGAGTGTTTTCCTCGTAAATAAACGTATGATCGAAGCGGTTTGCCAAAGCGCGCACTTCACGCTTGACGTCCGCAAAATCCATGAGCATCCCCTGCTCCGAGCCGGACGGTTTCAGCATCTCCCCGTAGAAGGAAGCCTCGACCAGCCAGCGGTGTCCGTGGATATTGGCGCATTTGCCCTGATAGCCGGACAGAAAATGTGCGCTGTCAAAGGATGCGGATGTTTTCAACAGATACATAAAAAATCTCCTTGTATAAAATAGAATCCCGCCGCAGTGCGATCCCGCGTCTTACAACGGCTGAAGTTCCCTGTAAGGCAAAAAGTGCGCCTGCCGCCGCAGACGCACCTATGTTCTCCATAGAAATGCCCTGGTTTTGTTTATAGACAGGATGGCGCAAACGAACTGTCTGACTGCCATTATAGGATATCCTCCCGGCAATGTCAAGCGCCCGCCGTCTCAAACTGTGCATTGTAGAGTCCGGCATAGAAGCCGTTTTTCTCCAGAAGCTCCTGATGAGTCCCCTGCTCCACAATATCTCCGTCCTTCATAACAAGGATCAGGTCGGCGTTTCGGATCGTTGAAAGCCGGTGGGCGATCACAAAGGAGGTGCGTCCTTTCAGCAGGGTATCCATCGCCTTCTGGATCAGATGCTCCGTACGGGTATCCACGGAAGAGGTCGCCTCATCCAGGATCATGATCGGATTATCCGCCAGGATCGCCCGCGCGATGGTCAGAAGCTGCTTCTGTCCCTGCGAAATATTGGATGCCTCCTCGTTGATCTCCATCTGGTAACCGCCGGGCAAGGAGCGGATGAACTTATCGGCGCGCGCGAGAACCGCGGCCCGGATTACTTCCTCATCCGTCGCTTCCAGCCTTCCATAGCGGATATTTTCCATGATCGTTCCCTTAAAAAGCCACGTATCCTGGAGAACCATACCAAAGCCCCGCCGCAGTTCGTTCCGGTCAAAATCGCTGACCGGATGTCCGTTCAGGCGGATCGTTCCGGAATTTACATCGTAGAACCGCATGAGCAGCTTCACCATCGTCGTCTTTCCCGCCCCTGTCGGTCCGACGATCGCCACCATCTGTCCGGGCTTAATCTCACTGTTGAAATCGTGAATCACGATTTTATCCGGCTGATAGCCAAACTGCACATGGTCAAAGGTCACTTCCCCGTTGATGACCGAAGGATCGACGGGATGTTCCGTAACCTGGACTTCCTCTTCCTCGTTCAGAAAATCAAAAATCCGCTCGGCCGCCGCAGCCATTGACTGCATGAGGTTGGATACCTGCGCCATCTGAGTGATCGGCTGCGTAAAGCGCTTGACGTACTGGACAAACGCCACGATATCGCCGATCTCGATCGTCCCGGCTGCCGCCAGCATCGCACCCGCAACCGCGACCGCCACATAGCCGAGATTGCTGACAAAATTCATGATCGGCATCATAAGTCCCGATAAGAACTGACTCTTCCATGCGGACTCATAAAGAATCCGGTTCGTCCCGCAGAACTCCTTAAGTTCCTCCTTCTCCCGGTTAAACGCCTTCACCACATCGTGTCCGGCGAAGGTTTCCTCGATCTGGCCGTCAATCTTTCCCAGATAATTCTGCTGCGCAATGAAATATTTCTGAGATTTCTTCACGATCCCCAGAACCAGCGCCGTAGACAGCGGAAGGATCAGAACCGTGATCAGCGTCATCAGCGGGGAAATCGTAAGCATCATCACCAGCGTCCCGACGAGGGTACACACCGATGTGATCAGCTGTGTGATAGACTGGTTGAACGTCTGCCCCAGAGTATCCACGTCGTTGGTAATGCGCGAGAGGACGTCCCCCACCGAATTGCCCTCAAAATAGGACAGCGGCATCCGGTTGATCTTCTCGCTGATGTCCTTTCTCATCCGGAAACTCATCTTCTGCGACATCTCCGTCATGACCAATCCCTGGATGAAAGAAAATACCGCGCAGAGTCCATAGATACCCAAAAGGGTCAGGAGGATCCTCCCGATCTTTGCGAAGTCAATGCTCCCGGTTCCGGTCAGCTTGGCGATCAGCCCGCCAAACAGCTCCGTCGTCGCATTTCCCAGTATTTTGGGGCCGATGACATTGAAAACCGTGGATGCAACCGCAAAGACCACAACGGCGGCCAGGGCGATCTTGTAGACGCCCATGTAGCGCAGCAGGTTCCGGATCGTCCCCTTAAAGTCTTTTGCCTTTTCACCGGGCATACGCCCGCGGCCTCTCATCGGCCTTCTACCTGGAGCCATTTGCCGTCCCTCCCTACAGCGCGCTCTGTATCTCTTCCTCAGAGAGCTGGCCGCGCGCAATTTCCAGATATGTCTCGCAGCTCTCCAGCAGTTCCGCATGGGTTCCCGTCCCGACGATCCTGCCATCCTCCATCACGAGGATCCGGTCGGCGTGCATGATCGTGGAGATCCGCTGCGCCACGATCACCACCGTCGCGTCCTTCGTCCGCTCAGCAAGAGCCTTGCGAAGAGCCGCGTCCGTCTTGTAATCCAGCGCGGAGAAGGAATCGTCAAAGAGGAAAATCTGCGGATGCTTCGCGATCGCCCTCGCAATGGAGAGCCTCTGGCGCTGCCCGCCGGACACGTTGGATCCGTTCTGGGCGATGGACGCCTGATAGCGCTTCTTTTTGGTCTCGATAAACTCCTCGGCCTGCGCGATCTGCGCGGCGGCTTCCATATCCTCGTCCGTGATCTGATCTCCGCCGTATTTCAGATTGCTCTCGATGGTTCCGGAAAACAGGATTCCCTTCTGCGGCACATAGCCGATGCTGTCCCGGAGCTTTCTCTGGCTGATCTCCCGGATATCTACCCCGTCGATCGCAATGCTTCCCTCCGTCACATCATAGAACCGGGGGATCAGGTGCATAAGCGTAGATTTTCCGCATCCTGTGGAACCGATGATCGCGGTCGTCCGCCCCGGCTCGGCCGTAAATGTAATGTGTTCCAGCACGGGTTCCTCCGCACCGGGATATGTGAAGGAAACATCCGAAAATGTAAGCGTCCCCTTCATATTCTCAAGCTCTTTATCCCTGGTCTCCCGCGCATCTTTCAGGGAAACCGGCGTATCCAGGACCTCCCGGATACGGTCCGCCGCAACGCCCGCGCGCGGCAGCATAATGGAGATCATCGAAAGCATCAAAAACGACATGATGATGACCATAGAATAAGTAATAAACGCAGTGAGATCGCCGACCTGAACCGTTCCCTGATCCACTCCTTTGCCGCCGACCCACACGATCAGCACGGAGACTCCGTTCATGATCAGCATCATCACAGGCATCATAAACGTCATCGTCCTGTTGGTAAAAAGCTGCGTCCGGAACAGGTCGGTATTCGCCTTCGCAAAGCGCTCTTCCTCATACTTCTGACGTCCGAACGCACGGACGGGCATCACCCCGGTCAAAAGTTCCCTGGAAACCAGATTCAGCCGGTCAACCAGCTGCTGCATGATCTTAAACTTCGGGTACGCCACGGCAAACAGGATCGAAATGCACACCGCCAGCGCAAGAACCGCGACCACGATGATCCAGCTCATCTGCGATCCGGTCTGAACGACCTTGATCACACCCGCAACCGCGAGGATCGGCGCGTAGCTCACCATCCGAAGGAGCATCACGGACAGCATCTGCACATGCTGAATATCGTTGGTGCAGCGTGTGATCAGCGACGCCGTGGAGAATTTCTCAATTTCCGCGCTGGTAAAACTCATCACCTTCGTGTAGAGCTGTTCGCGCAGGTCGCGCCCTATCCCGGCGGATACCACGGACGCGATATAGCCAACCAGAATGGCAACCACCGCCATAAGGAGCGCCATGACCAGCATTTTTCCCCCAACGCGGAACAGGTATCGGTTGCGGATCTGGTTCAGATCTATTCCCTGCGTCTCATACTCCGCAGAGACATAGCCGATTGCCACCTGACTCAGATAAGTCTCCGTCAGTCCTTCCATCTGCGAAAGTTTCTCCTCCATCTGCCGGCGGACGTCCGCACCGGACATCGCCCCGGAGGCCACCGCCGCCTGGATCTGCTCCAGCATGGCAGCTCCCTCGTCGCTTCCTGACATCTGAAAGACCACGCTCTCCGGCAGGAGCAGGATCTCGTCGAGAACCTCCCTGTCTGCATCCTCCGAAAGCTTTCGGATCCCGTCCGCATCTTCCTCCCGGTAAGCCTTCTCCAGAACCTCCGCGTCCTCATCTGCCAGAAACAATTCCAGCGTTCGCAGGCTCTCGTCCCGGATCGTGTCCGGAACCGCGTCCTCCACGCCGTTCTGCTGTAGTCCCACATTCAAAAGGTCACTGGTGTAGGAGGGAATCGCCAGGTCGCAGTACGCCTGCACGATCAGAAGCAGTACGATCCCCAGCACCGCGCCCTTCGCCTTTGCCATAAACCGAAAAATATTTTTCATATGCAAAATCCTTTCCGAAATTTTTTGTTATCCGGCCTCCGCCGCTGGGAAATCTCACTCTCAAAACCCAAGTGAAATCAAATCCTCAAAACCGGAGCCGCTTGATCCTGTCCGCATTCTCATTGATGACCTTCAGACATCTCATGCCGGCTTCCCTGTCCTCTTCCGTCAGGCCATCATAGATCTCCGCGAAAAACGCCTCCTGCGCGGCTCTTCCCCTCTCAATGATCCGCTGCGCCTTCTGCGTACACACGAGCTGCACCTTCCTGCGGTCCCCCTCCACGGAGAGACGCTCGAGATATCCCTCGACGACCAGCTTGTTGACATTCACCGACAGGATGTTCTCCTTAAATCCCCTCCCTCTGCTGATGTCCTTCGCCGTACAGCCTTCGGGATTGTACGCCAGAAACAGCAGGATGTCAAGCGCCATCTGCGGCATGCCAAGTTCCCTGCACAGCGGCTTACAATAATTCTCATAGGCCTCAAGATAATTCTGCAGCACGGCGATACTGTTTTCCCCGCTCATCATTTGCACCTCCAAAAGTTCAAATTCGGATTCTCCAAAATTGAAGTATTCAATATTGTAATACCTTCCCTGCGATGTGTCAAGAGGAAATGTGCCTGGAGAGTTCTTCTCAACTCCAAAATTTGGCGGCATCAGTCAGGAATTAAGTGTCTTCTGTCTTTAAAAATCATGGCTGGAAAAAGAAAGAACCGGGAATCCTTACTGGTCACGGAGTGAACAGTAACCGGGAACCTGTGAAAAGATTTTTAGATTACATAAAAATAATTGAAAAGGTAAACCCTATATGCTAAGATACGAATAGGAACAATCGTGTTGCAGGGTGGCTGACCTCTATTCTACATAGAATGGGGGTGGTGCTGATGAAGAACAAATTCAGTTTCAATGATCTGATGCAGTTCGGTTTATTCATCCTGGCATTGCTGACATTTATTTATTTGATCTGTCATTGATGTTATAAAGCATAGAAAAACCACCCTATAAACTTTGACCAAGTGACCCGGGTGGAATTTCTATCTAAATTACGAGGTCAACCCCTTGTGGGCGATTGTTCCTTTTCATATTTTTAATATAGCACATTTAACGGCAAGACGCAAGCAGTTTCGAAAATCGGGATAACGCTACAGTTCTTCCGTCTTAAACGCCTCGTAGCCCTCATAACAGTAGCTGTGGTCGATACCTTTCATATAGACCTCCCGGCTGTCCACATCGCCGGTCAAGGCATTTTTCAACAAATGTTTGATCTCGATGTCCTTGATCGGACTGCGTTCCATGGCAAGGAGATAGTCATCCTTGTCCACCCGGCTCCAGTCTACAACTTTGTGCAGAGCAGCTTTCAACATCAGATCCAGCCAAATGCGGGCGCTGCGTCCATTTCCTTCCCGGAACGGGTGAGCGATATTTATTTCTATATATTTTTCGACGATCTCGTCAAAGGTGGACTGTGGCATTTTTTCGATGTTTGCAAGAGCCGCCTCCAGATACATCACCGGTACAAATCTGAAATTGCCTTTTGCGATGTTCACGGTGCGGATCTTTCCGGCAAAATCGTAAATCTCATCAAAAAGGTATTTATGAATGGCTTGCAAAGCAGAAAAAGCACCCGGCGTCAGCGTATGCCTCGGCCTGGTCTGAACAGTAACATCTTCCCATCCGCCGCAGTGCGATCCCGCGGAACGCTTTTTGTTTCATAGGGGACAAAGTTTCCTGTGAAACAAAAAAGTGCGGATAACAGGACTTGAACCTGCACGGGAATCCCACCAGATCCTAAATCTGGCGCGTCTGCCATTCCGCCATATCCGCATATCCGAGGGAACCTAAGGATCCCTGGAAACATGTTGATTTTATCCCATTTTCTGCTTTTTGTCAATCTGCAAAAAAGCATTGAGAAATTTCTCTTCTTATGCTATGATATTTGAGTCGATTGACAACATACGTACTGATCATAAAGGAATCCCTGAGTGAAAAGGCGCGATATAAAATGAATGATCCAGAAGGCGGTACACGTCCTTCTTTTCATGACCTGCGCCCGCTCGGCGCGGGTTTTTCTTTTAAATGACGATATCACAGGAGGGAAAAAACATGTATGACGTTCATTCCAAACACGCAGACGACTTTATCAACCATGAGGAGATTCTGGATACGCTGGCATACGCGGACGAAAACTGCCGGAATCTTCCGCTGATCGAATCCCTGATCGAGAAGGCGAAGCTCCGCAAAGGACTCTCCCACCGGGAGGCGTCCGTCCTGCTCGCCTGTCAGGATGAGGAGATGAACCAGAAAATTTTCAAACTGGCGGAGCAGATCAAGAAGGATTTCTACGGCAACCGCATCGTAATGTTCGCGCCGCTGTACCTGTCCAACTACTGCATCAACGGATGCACCTACTGTCCGTATCACATGAAAAATAAACATATCGCCCGGAAGCAGCTCTCCCAGGAGGAGATCCGCCGGGAGGTCATCGCCCTTCAGGACATGGGCCATAAGCGGCTCG
>CANRMH010000002.1 GCA_947631695.1 uncultured Lachnospiraceae bacterium
GGCGCGGGATATGCGGGAGGCATTACCTCCGCCGCTATGGACGGGATCCGAGCGGCGGAAGCCATCGCCGACAAATTCCGCCCATTCGACAATTTTGACGAATGATTAAGAAATTTTTAATGGGATAAGTCTATACACATTTTGGGAAATATGTTAAAATATACAGAGTTTTTGAAGAGAGATGTGAGGTGGAGTATATATTATGAAAGGAAAAGCAGGAAAAAACAACTGGGCTTTGTTTTTGCTGCTGCTGGCAGGGATCGTCCTCGGCGGCTTCATCAGCATGCTGACCGCCAATATTCCCGCACTCAGCTGGCTGGGATACGGACAGACCTTCGGACTGGACGAACCGATCGTATTGAACCTGGGAATTCTGGTGATCACTTTCGGGCTGTCCATTAAGATTACGATTGCCAGTATTATAGGGGTGATTCTAGCAATTGTTATTTATCATTTCTTATAAATACGTCGGTAACGTCTGATCTTTATGAGTGTCAAACATATCTAAAGAAAAGAATGAGTCAAAACAATACCATGAAAGAACTGTCAGAAGCGGAGCGTCCTTATGAGAAATGCGAGAGGCACGGCGCCGGGTATCTGAGCGACGCCGAACTGCTGGCCGTGCTGCTGCGGTCCGGTTCACACGGCGAAAATGCGCTGGAACTTGCCAGACGAATTTTGTATTCCATCGGAGACGGCAGTATTTTAAGCATCCATAACCTGGATCTGGAGGAGTGGAAGAGCATACGAGGCATCGGGAGGGTGAAGGCGATCCAGCTTGCCTGCATATCCGAACTTTCCAGGCGTCTTGCAAAGGCAAGGGCTTTTGAGAAACTCAGCTTCCGTTCGCCCGCCTCGATCGCGGACTATTATATGGAGGATCTGAGACATAAAAAGCAGGAGGAGATGAAGCTGCTGATGCTCGATTCCAAATCCGGCCTGATCGCAGAAAGCGATATCTCCAAAGGAACCGTGAACGCTTCTATGATTACGCCCAGAGAACTGTTCATTGAAGCGCTGCAGAAAAACGCAGTATCGATCATCATACTGCACAATCATCCAAGCGGCGACCCGACGCCCAGCAGAGCGGACTGCCAGCTTACCCAGAGAATCGAAAAAGCCGGTGAATTCATCGGCATAGAACTGTTAGATCACATCATAATCGGGAATAATTGTTATATCAGTTTTCTGGAAGAAGGACTTCTTCACACGAAAGGATAAGAATCAATGGCAAGAAATGTATACGGTCTTGATCTGGGTTCCTACGAGATCAAGGTGTATGATAAACGGCAGGACAGCATATGGAAAGAAAAGACTGCGATCGCAATTTTGAACGATAACGAGATTTTTGCCGTAGGGGATGACGCGTACGCGATGTATGAAAAGACTCCTTCAAACATCCAGGTTGTCTTTCCGATGAAGCAGGGCGTGATATCCAGGTTCAACAACATGCAGTATCTGCTCCAGAGCCTTCTCAAAAAGGACCGGCGTTTCGCCAGGGGAGCGGAATATGTCATCGCCGTCCCGACGGACGTCACGGAAGTAGAGAAGAAAGCTTTTTTTGACCTGGTGATCCATTCGACGGCGAAGGCGAGCGAAGTGAATATCGTGGAGCGGGGAATTGCAGACGCCGTTGGACTCAATCTGGACGTCGAGAATACAAACGGACTCTTTATCGCTAATTTTGGCGGGGAAACCACCGAATTATCAGTGATCGCGGGAGGCGGCATTGTGATGAACCGTCTTCTTAAAACCGGGGGATCCGATTTCGATCAGGAAGTCGCGGCGCTCGTCCGATACAATCATGATCTTCTGATCGGACGGCTGACCTCAGAGATACTGAGAAGAAAATTCGGCGTATTCAACAATGACAATTCTTCTTTCCTCACGGTAGCGGGGAGAGATCTGATTACCGGAGTGCCGCAGTCGAGGGATATCTCCATCAGCCTTGTCCGCGCGGCGATCCGCGAGCCTCTCGAGGAATGCGTCCACGCCATACAGACGCTTTTGGACAGGATTCCCCCGGAGGTGAGAAAGGCGATCACGCATAACGGGATGTTCCTGACCGGCGGGCTTGCGAACCTTCCGGGACTGGAAACATATATGGAAGAATCTCTCGGACTGAAGGTGCGCACCGCAGTTGAGCCGGAATTCTGCGCCGTCACCGGACTGAAGCAGATCATCCGGTCCAGAAATTTAAAGAAGCTGGCATACTCGATGCTGGATCAGAACTATAGGTGGATAAATTAGAATGAAAATCAAAAATCAGAATACCGTTCCAAGTAAATATATATTGTTTATTCTAGTCATCGTCTGCGGAGCCCTTCTGATCTCCGAGCGTTTTGTCGACGGGGGAGGCCCTCTCAGGTGGATTGGAAATTACACCGTCGTGCCGATGCAGAAAGGAATCAACTACGTGGGCAGATGGATGAGCGACTTCACGGAAAATTTCTCCACGCTGGAGGAGATGAAGCAAAAGAATGAAGAACTCCAGTCGAAGGTGGACAACCTTACCATCGAAAACACCCGGCTCAGGCAGGAACAGTATGAGCTGGAACGGCTGCAGGAGCTTTATAAGCTGGATCGAAATTATGGGGATTATGAGAAGGTGGGAGCGCATGTGATCGCAAATAACGGCACAAACTGGTTCAGCTCCTTCACGATTGACAAGGGCAGCAATGAAGGGATCCGGGAGAATATGAATGTGCTGGCCGGAAGCGGCCTGGCCGGGATCGTCACGGAAGTAGGACCGGATTATGCGCAGGTCCGCTCGATCATCGCCGATGAAAGCAATGTCAGCGGAATGATCCTTTCCACATCGGATCTGTGCGTCGTACGCGGCGATCTGCAGCTCATGGATGACGGCCGCATCCGCTTTGAAAAGCTCCCGAACAACGACAACACCGTGGAGGTCGGAGATCAGGTCGTCACGTCGCATATCAGTTCCCGCTTCCTTCAGGGACTTTTTATCGGATACGTCAGCGAGATCAATGTCGATGCAAACAACCTGACCCGATCCGGCTATATCACGCCGGCTGTGGATTTCAGCGAACTGCAGGAGGTCCTGGTCATCACAAGTACCAAACAGGATATGATTGACGCGGGCAAAAAAGCTGCGGACTCGAATGAAGGTGAATGACGGATGAAGAGGAAGATCGTTACAGTTCTTGTGATCGTTATCTGCTTTTTGCTGCAGTGTACGGTTTTTCACGCGCTTGCGTTTGGCTCGATCAGACCGAATCTCCTGATCATCGCCACTTCCGCGTTTGGATTCATGCGCGGCAAAAAGACCGGGATGCTCGTGGGATTCCTTTCCGGGATCATGGCGGACGTTTTCTGGGGGAGTTCCCTCGGATTGTATGCGCTGATCTATACCCTGATCGGTTACCTGAACGGCTGCTTCAGGCGCCTGTTTTTTGATGACGACATCAAACTTCCGCTGGCTCTGATCGCGGCCAGCGAGATGATATATGGAACTTTCATCTACTTTTGTATTTTCATGCTCCAGGGAGAATTTAATTTTCTTTTCTATCTCGCACATATCATTCTTCCGGAGCTGATATACACCATCCTGGTCACCCTGGTCTTATACCAGGTGATCCTTCACATAAACCGCGGGCTGGAAACCGAAGAACAAAGGAGTGCAAGTAAATTTGTATAGTTTATGGGAGAAAATCAAATCCAGCATATCAGAAATTGTGAAGAGCCGCGTATTTGTCGTCATGATAGCTTTCTGCGCGATGTTTTCCATCCTGATCGGACGGCTGTTTCAGCTGCAGATCGTCCACGGGCAGGAATATCTGGACGGATACCGTCTCCTGATCCAGAAGACGAGAGTCATACAGGGAACCAGGGGAAATATTTACGACCGCAACGGGGTCTTACTGGCATACAATGAACTTGCCTATTCCGTTACGATCGAAGATAACGGGGATTATGAAAGCCTGGAAGACAAAAACAGGGAATTGAACAGAGAGATCCTCAGGATCATAGGACTTGTGGAGGAAAACGGAGACCACGTGATCAGCGACTTTAAGATTGTTCTGGACGCCAATCAGAGTTACCGGTTCGCGATAGAGGACAATACGCAGAAACTGAGGTTCATTGCCGACGTGTTCGGGGAAAGTACCATTGACGGACTTGACCAGGAACAGCGCGATATGTCGGCGTCGGACATCATGGACTATCTGTGTACCAATGAAACTTACGGATACGGGATCGATCAGGACTCGATGAGCAGAGAGGAGACTCTGAAACTGGTTACGATCCGGTACGCGATCGGCCTGAACAGCTTTCAGAAATATATTCCGACCACCGTTGCCGAGGACGTCAGCGAGGAGACGGTCGCGAGCGTCATGGAACACCTGGACGAACTGCAGGGAGTGGACATTGCCGAGGATTCCCTGAGGCGCTACACGGACAGTAAATATTTTGCGAACATTATCGGCTATACCGGACAGATTTCCCAGGAAGAGTACGACGCGCTGAGCGCCGGCGAGCGCGAAAGCTATTCTCTCACAGATACGATCGGCAAATCCGGTCTGGAACAATATATGGACAAGACTCTCCAGGGAAAAAAAGGAGAAGTGAAACTCTACGTCAACAGTGTCGGCAAGGTGATAGAGACGGCTGAAGTCACGGAACCCACGGCCGGCGACAACCTTTATCTGACAATTGACGCCAATCTACAGAAAGCTGCGTACAATATTCTGGAACAGGAGCTGGCCGGAATCCTTCTGGCAAAAATGCAGGACATACTGGACTATGACCGTTCCCAGACAACGAACGCAAAGAATGTGATCGTGGCGAGCGGAGACGTCTACAACGCATTCATCGGCAACGACATTCTGGATCCCGGACATTTTTCCGAGGAGGATGCGAAATCGGCCGAGCGCTCCGTATACGCGTCTTTTTCCAATTACAAGGCGCAGATGATAGACCGGCTTGCAGCGCTTCTCGATGATCCGAACGCGTCCGCTTACAGGGATATGCCGCGGGAACTGCAGGCATATCAATCGTATATTATCAACGATCTCCTCACCGACAGCGCGGGCGTGATCGTAAAAGACGCGATCGATACGGAGGATGCCACCTACCAGCAGTGGAAGAGCGATGAGACGATTAATATCAACACGTATCTGAACTACCTCATTTCCCGCAACTGGATCGATGCGTCCAGACTGCAGGATTATATTGACAGCGACAAAAAATACTCGGATGCCGGGGAAATCCATGCCGGAATCACGGCATATCTGAGAGCGGCCCTTCAAAACGACGACCGCTTTGACAAGCTGGTCTACCAATATATGATCAAGGCGGGCAGTATTTCAGGAAAGGATCTGTGTCTGATCTTGTATGAGCAGAACGTTCTTCCATATGACGCAGAAGAATACAACCGGCTGGCATCCGGCGAGATCGGGGCATATGATTTTATACGCAGCAAGATCCAGTCTCTGGAAATCACACCCGGTCAGCTGGCCCTTGAGCCGTGTACCGGTTCCATGGTGATGACGGATCCGAATTCCGGAGAAGTCCTCGTGTGCGTATCGTATCCGGGATATGACAATAACCGCCTTGCAAATACTATGGACAGCGCCTACTACAACAAACTGGTCACCGACCTGGCCCGTCCGTTCTACAATAACGCAACGCAGGAGAAGACGGCTCCCGGTTCTACGTACAAGCCTCTCTCCGCAATCGCCGGGCTGACGGAAGGCGTGATCACCCCTGATACCATCGTTTTCTGCGACGGCGCTTTTCGGAAAGTGAGTCCGAATATCAACTGCTGGATCCATCCTGCCGGCCACGGAGGACTGGACGTCGTAAACGGGCTTGCCCATTCCTGCAACGTGTTCTTCTGTGAACTGGGTTACCGGCTGAGCCTTCAGGAAAACGCGCCGGCATCCGCAGAAGATTCGCAGAAGGAGGGTGGAGACGCCTCCTACTCCAGCGAACAGGGACTGGAAATTCTTCGAAAATACGCGACCATGTTCGGGCTGAACGAAACATCCGGTCTGGAAATCCCGGAATCCGAACCCGAGATTTCCAATGATTCTTCCGTCCCGTCCGCTATGGGACAGGGAACCAACAACTTTACGACCAGCCAGCTTGCACGGTATATCAGCGCTGTTGCAAACAAAGGAACGGTCTACGATCTGACCTTGCTGGACCGCGTAGAAAAAGTGAACGGTACCCCGGTGGAAGAATTCAAGCCCAAAGTCAGCAATCAGATCGAAGGGATCGATCCGCTTACATGGAATTGCGTCCATGAAGGTTTGAAGGGAGTCATTATACAAAACAGCTATGTTTTTTCCCCTCTGATCGATAACCAGGTGAGTTTATCCGGAAAAACCGGTACGGCACAGCAAAGCAAAACTCATCCTGACCACGGTTTGTTCGTCGGCTTTGCCCCCAGCGATCAGCCGGAGATCGCATTCGCGATCCGGATCGCAAACGGTTACAGCTCTACGTTTGCGGCGGAAGTGGGAAGGGATGTTCTGGAGTACTACTATAACATAAAAGATCCTTCTGAGATCATAACGGGAACTGCATCTGAGATTTCAGGTTCAACATCAGGAGATTAGAGCGGCAGGGGGGAATGCATCCGTGAAAGATCATGTTACTATTAAATCCGGAAAACACAGTTTGTCTATCTATCTGGATAAGGATCTGCCCTTCAGTGAACTGTTGGAGGAGGCCGAAGAAAAATTCAGAGCCTCGGCGCACTTTTTCCAGGGATCGGTTATGGCGCTGTCATTTGAAAACCGCGTTCTTACAAAAATGGAAGAGGAACAGATGATAGAATTGATATCCGACACTGCCGGAATTTATATTCCCTGTATCATCAACCATAATGATAAAAATGAAAAGATATACAAAAGTATTGTAGAACAGAGCATAGCTTCCGCACCGGAACCGGACGGCTTCTTCTACAGAGGCACCCTGAAGAGAAGACAGGTATTGGAATCTGAGAGAAGTATTGTAGTGATCGGCGACATTGAAGACGGTGCGGCAGTCATATCAAAGGGCAGTATCCTTGTCATCGGAACCATATCAGGGTTCGCGCACGCGGGAGCTGCCGGAAGAAAAGACGCCTTCATCGCCGCACTGGATATGGAGCCTGCACGTCTGCGAATAGGAGACAAAGAAGTAAAACCAGTGATAGGAGGAAGTTATTCATGGGCGAGGTTATCGTAATTACATCGGGAAAGGGCGGCGTGGGAAAGACGACCACCACCGCAAATATCGGGGCAGGGCTTTCACAATTTGACAAAAAGGTAGTGATGATCGACACAGATCTTGGCTTGAGAAATCTGGACGTGGTCATGGGACTGGAAAATCTGATCGTATATAATCTGGTGGATGTGATCGAAGGGAGCTGCCGGCTGCGTCAGGCGCTGATCCGGGATAAAAGGTACGAGAACCTTTACCTTCTCCCATCCGCTCAGACGAAGGATAAGACCGCAATTTCCCCCGGACAGATGAAGAAGCTTACCTCAGAGCTGAAGGAGGAATTCGATTATATTCTGCTGGACTGCCCGGCAGGAATCGAACAGGGCTTCCAAAACGCCATAGCAGGGGCAGACAGGGCGGTGATCGTCACAACTCCGGAGGTATCGGCGATCCGCGACGCGGATCGGATCATCGGCCTTCTGGAGGCCAACCGGATCAGGAATGTGGATCTGATCATCAACCGTATCCGCATGGACATGGTAAAGCGAGGGGACATGATGTCCGTGGATGATGTGACGGAAATCCTCTCCATTCCTCTGATCGGCGCAATTCCGGATGACGAGCAGGTAGTCATCGGCACAAATCAGGGCGAACCGGTGATCAGTTCAGGTTCCGCCGCCGGAAAAGCTTACCTGAATATATGCAAGCGAATCATGGGCCTCGACGTGCCGTTCATGGATCTGAACGAAGGGCGGGGATTCTTTTCCAGGCTGTCCCACATGTTGAAGAGAAACTAGGAGGGACAGGGCATGGGAAAGAAGTCTTCGGTTTCGATTGCAAAAGACAGACTGAAAGCGCTTGTTGTCTCTGACAGAGTTCACTGCAAACCGGATCTCTGCGACAAACTAAACCAGGAACTTTATTATACACTTTCCAAATATATTGAAATTACGCCTGAAGATTTTAACGTATCCGTCACAAGGACACACATACATATCAGAATTACAGGAGAAGAACAGTGAGATTATTCCATATCAGAAAACCATATCGATTGAGGGACTATAAATTCAGCCTGGTGTTGTTTGTGCTGACCATATCATGTCTGGGAATCCTTGTGATCGGAAGCGCGAACGAGGCGTACCAAAGCAAACAGATTGCCGGACTTATATTCGGCCTGGTCCTCATGTTGATCGTCTCTCTGATCGATTACGTGTGGATTCTGAATTTTTACTGGATCCTTTATTTCCTCTCCGTATTCCTGCTGTTTATCGTACTGATACCCGGAATCGGATACGTGGCCAACGGCGCGAGGCGCTGGATCGATCTTGGCTTTACCAATTTCCAGCCTTCCGAGCTGGCCAAAATTCTTCTGATATTATTTTTTGCGAAATTTATTATGGTTCACGAGGATGATCTCAGCGACTGGAAAACGATCCTGAAAGCTCTGCTTCTGATCGCCGTTCCCCTGGGATTGATCTATCGGGAACCCAACCTCTCTACCACGATCGCGACGGCTATCCTGTTCTGCGTGCTGATGTATGCGGGCGGCCTGAGTTATAAATTTATCGGAACCGTATTGTTAATCTCTATTCCTCTTGCGTTTGTGTTTATCACGATCGTTGTGCAGCCGGATCAGAAGCTCCTTGACAACTACCAGCACAAAAGGATCATGGCCTGGCTGGAACCGCAGAAATATGCCAGCGACGAAGGGTATCAGCAGAACAACTCCGTCATGGCAATCGGTTCAGGACAGCTGACGGGGAAAGGACTGAACAACAACACGACAACTTCCGTGAAAAACGGGAATTTTATCCTGGAACCGCAGACGGATTTTATCTTTGCAATTGTCGGAGAAGAACTGGGGTTCGTAGGATGCTGTACCGTCCTTTTACTTCTTCTGTTTATCGTGATCCAATGCATTTTGATTGGCGTTCGATCGAAGAACACAGCGGGGAAGATCATCTGCTGCGGCGTGGGGTCCCTGATAGGACTGCAGACATTTATCAACGTCGCGGTGGCAACCCAGTTAATTCCCAATACAGGAATCCCTTTACCTTTCGTAAGTTACGGTCTCACTTCCCTTGTCAGTCTGCTTATTGGTATCGGCCTGGTTCTGAATGTGGGATTGCAGCCTAAAAAATATCAATAAGGAGTAAAAAGCATGAATATCGGATTAATTGCACATGATGCAAAAAAGACACTGATGCAGAATTTTTGTATCGCGTATCGTGGAATTCTGAGCAAGCATGAACTGTATGCGACAGGGACGACCGGAAGACTGATTGAGGAAGTTACAAACCTTTCCATCCATAAATATCTTGCGGGGCATTTAGGCGGCCAGCAGCAGCTGGGAGCGCAGATCGCACAAAATGATATCGACGCCCTGATCTTTCTGCGCGACCCTACAACAGTTAAGCCGCATGAACCGGATGTAAACGACGTAATCCAGCTCTGCGATATGCACAATATCCCTATGGCGACAAACGTAGCAACCGCCGAGCTGATTGTACTTGCAATAGATAAAGGAGACCTGGACTGGCGTGAAATGTATCGGTAAAAAACACATACGCGTTCTGTGCTGCGCAATCGCGGCCGCAGTTTTGGCGGCAGGCTGCAGCGCGGAAAAGATCGTATGTAATTATGAAACGGAACACTATGATCAAAATCATTACGAAGCGGCTCTATTTGCGGAAAATCTCTGCGTCGCAGCGCAGGATGTGGATCTTCCCGGTTTTTCGGGTGATCCGAGCCTTGTTGCCTCCGGGCTGTTCAACCTTTCGTCCGGCAGGGTAGAGTATGCCCGGAATATTCACGAACGTGTCTATCCCGCCAGCACGACGAAGATTTTAACGGCTCTCGTAGCGCTGAATCACTGCCGGCTGGATGAAACCGTCACCGTCAGCGCGTCCGCAGCCGCGTCCGCTTTCTCGTACGACGCGCAGGTCTGCGGTCTGATCGAGGGCGACCAGCTCTCCATGGAATCGCTGCTGAACGGCCTTTTGCTTCATTCCGGAAATGACGCCGCGGTTGCGATCGCCGAATATGTAGCGGGCAGCGTAGAAGCCTTTGCCGACATGATGAACGAACAGGCAAAACAGCTGATGGCAACAAACACCCATTTTGTGACCCCGAACGGGCTGCACGATCCCGACCACTACACCACGGTCTACGATCTCTATCTGATTTTTAACGAATGCATCAAACACCGGGAATTTACCGACATTATACAATCTTCGTCTTACACTGCGGATATCACGGGGTACGGCGGTTCCTTCCGTCAGGAAACCTGGTATCCTACCAGCTTTTACGCAAGAGGAGAGGCGGCTCTTCCCGAAGGTGCCTCTGTCATCGGAGGAAAGACGGGCTATACGGGGGAAGCCGGCAACTGTCTTATTCTGCTGGATGAAGATAAAAACGGGAACGAATATATCTCGATCATCATGGGCGCAGAGACAAAACCTCTTCTGTATGAAGACATGACGGCTCTGATCGATCAGATCCCCAACATAAATTAAAAGGGGCGCCGTCCGTCCATCCAGCGGAAGACTCCCCTCTCCATTTATGAATGTGAACCAGGCGCGCTGATTCTTCCAAAAAGACTGATGAGATATAGACCGCACAATCCTATAATGGCATAAATGACACGGGACAGCCATGTCAGATTTCCAAACAGAAAGGCGACCAGATCAAAGCGGAAAATACCGACCAGAAGCCAGTTGATCGCTCCGATGATCACAAGAGTTAACGCTGTATTGTCAAACCATTTCATGAGAATTCCTCCTTTTTTATCGATGAGGATATTATGCGCCATGAAACGGAAAATATACTCTGCAAGGAAAGTTTTTCATATGGAACACCAGCTTTTTACAACAGGAGGAGAACGATTTTGTCCGGCAATGAATTAACCAATATTCAGGTATACAAAAAAAAGTGGAACATCAACATCGGAACGATCATTTTTGGCATTATTTTCATATATCTGCTGTTCACCATCCTGGCTTACGTGACCGCCAGGCACATCACGGAATATGAAGTGAGGCCGGGATCTATTCTGCGCGATACCGCTTACACAGGGATCATCATTCGCCAGGAAAAGGTCGTTGCGTCCGATGCGGCGGGATATATCAACTATTTTGCCGCGGAGGGCAGCAAAGTAGGCGGCAAAAGCGATGTATACTGCATTTCCCGCAGAGAACTTCAGTTTGATGACGAAAGCGGCGCCGCTTCCGGCACGGACGACGGCGAAGAAACCGCAAAAGATATTTCCTCGTCCGAGCAGGCGTCCGTTTTATCTGCGGTGCAGACTTTCAGCGAAAATTTTCAGGAAGAAACATTTGATGACGTCTATACTTTAAAAAAATCAATTGAAAACGTAGTGTCCACAACCTCTGCGCAGGTGCGAAAGGATCAGCTGAGCGCGATGCTCAAAAGCGGCCAGAGCGGAATCGCCGCTTACCCCGCTTCTGAGGACGGAATTCTTCTCTATTCTACAGATGGATACGAGGACCTGAAGCCGGAGGATGTAACGCAGGAAATCATGTCCCGCCATAACTACCAGCGCAAAGATCTCACCGCAAATGCAAAAGTTTCCGCAGGAGATCCGGTGTACAAGCTGGTAACGGGCGAAGAGTGGTCCGTGGTGATCGAACTTTCCGCCAATATGTCTCAGGAGCTGAAGGACAAGGACAACGTAAAAGTTCGTTTCCTGAAAGACAACCAGACCACATGGGCGTCCCTGTCCATAAGCCAGAGGGACGGCGCTTACTGGGGAGTCCTGACCTTTGACCATTCCATGATCCGCTACGTTCAGGAGCGCTTTCTTGACATCGAGCTGATCCTGGAAGACGAAACGGGGTTAAAGATCCCCAAGACGTCCGTTGTAAAAAAAGACTTCTATCTGCTCCCGGAGGATTATCTGATCCAAAATACCGAAACCGGAGAAAACGGGATCATGGTACAGGGCAGCGGCAGCGACATGATGTTTCGGACCGCGGACGTTTATTACCGCAACAATGACACGGGAATGATCTATCTGGACCCCGCGTCTTTTGAAAAAGGGACGGCCGCAGTAAATCCGGAATCGTCGGAAACATATCCTCTCCAGGAGAAGGAATCATTGCCGGGCGTGTACAATATCAACAAAGGGTTCGCCGTATTCCGTCAGGTTAAAATTCTGTGTGAGAGCGACGAGTATTACATCGTGGAATCAGGAAACGAGTACGGTTTATCGAATTATGATCATATAGCGCTTGTCGGAAAAAATGTAAGAGAAGACGACGTTGTGTTTTAAAAGGAGCGATGAGATTATGCTGAAAGAAAATCTGGAACAGGTAGAGCAAAGGATCCTCGCGGCGTGCGAGCGCTGCGGACGCAGGAGGGAGGACGTGACCCTGATAGCGGTCAGTAAGACGAAACCCGTGGAGCTTCTGATGGAAGCCTACGATCTGGGCGTGAGGATCTTCGGGGAAAACAAAGTACAGGAAATTATGGATAAATATGACCGCCTTCCCCGGGACGTGCAGTGGCACATGATCGGACATCTGCAGAGAAATAAAGTCAAATATGTAGTGGGAAAAGCGGACTGGATCCACTCCGTGGATTCTCCGCGCCTGGCGGAGGCGATAGACCGGGAAGCCGCCAAAAAAAATCTCACCGTCAACATTTTACTCGAAGTTAACGTTGCGGGGGAGGAGAGTAAATTCGGTTTTCGTCCGGAAGAAGTCCTTCCATTTATTGAGCATGTTCCCTCCTTCTCCCATCTGTCTGTCCGCGGGCTGATGACAATCGCCCCTTTTGTGGAAAATCCAGAGGAAAACAGGGTTCATTTTGAGCGTTTACGTAAATTATCTGTTGACATTGCGGCAAAAAAAGTTGATAATGTTCATATGGGCGTATTGTCTATGGGAATGACAAATGATTATGAAGTTGCGATCGAGGAGGGCGCTACCATGGTTCGAGTGGGAACCGGACTTTTCGGCGCAAGAAATTGACAACGTAAGATTAGGGATAGGAGAATAAAAATGGGAGTATTGGATAAGTTCCTTGATATTATGAGACTGAGCGACGACGATGATTATGATAACGAAGATTTCTTTGACGACGACTATGACGATGATTACGAGGAGAAGCCGTCAAAGAGAAGTTTCTTCGGGAAGCGCTCCAAAAAGAGCGACGACGATTATGACGATGAGAGCGAAGAGACCTACAGCTCAAAGCCGAAAGCGAAATCCGCGCCTTCGAATGCCATGGGAAGCAAAGTTACCCCTATGCGTCAGCCGGCGTCGCGCAGGAGCAGCGCGAATATGGAGGTATGCGTCATCAAACCGGTATCCATCGACGATTCCCGGGAGATCACCGAAACTCTTCTGAGCGGGCGTACCGTGATCCTGAACCTGGAGGGACTGGATCTGGAAATCGCACAGCGGATCATTGATTTTACATCCGGAGCGGCATTTGCCATCAGCGGAAATCTTCAGAAAATTTCCAATTACATATTCCTGGTGACCCCGACCAATGTGGAGATTTCCGGCGATCTGCAGGACCTGCTGAATACGTCGTTTGACGCTTCGTCCATGAAGAACAGATATTGATGAATGAAATGAACAAAGATGAACTCATGCTGCAAAAACGCCTGACAGAATTGTCGGGCGTAGCTTATCAGAGGGACATTGTTACGTTTTCAGATTTTCTTAATCTGAATGAACAGCATATATTGCATTCTACGCCGAAAAATCTTCTGTCATCCGGATATGAGACTTTCGGCGGGTATGAATCCGCGGAGCGTCAGATGGCTGCATTCCTACCTGATGCTCTTTGTTATGAGTATCATTACCCGATCAGAATCCTTCGGATCCGGCCCTCGGCTCCCAAATTTGCGGAAGCTTTGACTCACAGGGACTATCTCGGCGCCGTTCTGAATCTCGGCATTGACCGGTGCAAAATCGGTGATTTTATTGTAGAGGAAAACGCCTGCACCGTATTTGTAAGCGAGTCTGTCGCAGACTATATCGCAGGATCGCTCGTCAGGGTCCGGCACACGAATGTGACGGTGGAGCCGGTCTCCGGAGAAAAACCTGAGATCACTCTGAATTTTCGGGAAATCACAGGCACTGTCGCCTCCGTCCGTCTGGACGCGGTCCTGGCTCTGGCATTTTCTCTGTCGCGGAGCAAACTGACGGGCCTGATTGAAGGCGGAAGGGTATTCGTCAACGGAAAACTGGTGACGTCAAACGGATATCGCCTGAAGGAAGGCGATATCATATCTTTGCGGGGAATGGGAAGAATCGCATACAACGGCGTCCTTTCCTCCACCAGAAAGGGACGTTTTCAGATCAGCGTCTCCAAATACATCTAAACGTCAATTTTCAGAAAAACAGAAAGGAAGATGCCTGCATGCGGAAGAAATCCGAACAGTTTGTTGTATATATAAAAGCTGCGGCCTTTATCGCCGTGGGGATCCTGCTGGACCAGTGGGTCAAGCATCTGTCGGTTCTGCACCTGAAAGCACAGGAGAATCTGGATCTGCTGCCCGGCGTTTTTCAGCTGACCTATCTCGAAAACCGGGGCGCAGCCTTCGGTTTATTTCAAAACCAGAGGCCTTTTTTTCTGATATGCACGGCTTTGGTCCTGTGCGTTTTTGCCCTTGTTTACGGCAAAATACCGCCGGCAAAAAGATTCCTGCCTTTCAAAATATCAATGCTTCTGATCGCAGCGGGAGCCGCCGGAAACCTGATCGACCGAATACGGTTCGGCTGCGTGATCGATATGTTTTATTTTCAACTGATTGATTTTCCCGTATTCAACGTCGCGGACATATTTGTAACTGTGGGAACGATCCTGCTGATGTCTATGATTCTTTTTTATTATAAGGAGGAAGATTTTGACCAGATTTTTCACCGTAGAGGAAAACGGAAACGGATCCAGGATTGACTCTTATCTGGCCGGGGAACTGTCCGATATATCCCGTTCCGGGATTCAGAAGCTGATCAAAGAAGAATGGATCCATGTCAATGAAAAGCCTGTAAAAGCCAATTACAGGCTTTGTTTCGGCGATAGGATAAAAGTTATCGTCCCCGAGCCCAAAATGCCTGAAATCGAGCCTGAATGCATTTATTTGGACATTCTGTATGAGGACGAGGACATTGTCGTCGTCAACAAGCCAAAGGGAATGGTGGTCCACCCGGCTCCCGGACATTACTCCGGAACGCTGGTGAACGCTCTGATGTATCATTTCGGAACGGAACTTTCCGGGATCAACGGCGTCATGCGGCCGGGAATCGTGCATCGCATCGATATGGACACGACCGGATCCCTTCTTGTATGCAAAACCGACCGGGCGCACCAGTCCCTCGCCGAACAGCTGAAATGCCACTCGATCAAAAGAATCTACGAGGCGGTTGTACACGGAAATTTAAAAGAGGACGCCGGTACGGTCCGGGCGCCGATCGGAAGGCATCCGACCGACCGAAAAAAAATGAGTACGCATTCCAGACAGGGAAGGCCCGCTGTCACTCATTACCGCGTGCTTCAGCGTTTCGGAAGTTATACCTACATTCAATGCGAACTCGAGACGGGACGCACTCACCAGATCCGAGTACACATGGCAAGCATCGGGCATCCTGTGCTTGGCGATCCGGTATACGGGCCATCGAAGGTTCCGTTCAAAGGTCTTCAGGGGCAGACGCTCCATGCCGGAATAATCGGTTTCATTCACCCGAGAACCGGCGAATATATGGAAGTGGCTGCGCCCCTCCCCGAATATTTTCAGAAATTATTGGCTCGTTTGGCAGATAAATAGGCTATACTTTTTGAGGCGGATATTATATAATAAAATCGTATCGGAACCTCATAATTACCGAATTCCAAAGGAGCAACAGGGTATGGAAAAGACACAGACTATCATTACGATCGGGAGACAATTTGGAAGTGCCGGACGGGAAATCGGAGCCAGACTGGCGAAAGATCTGGGAATCCGATTATACGATAAGGAAATGCTTGACCGTGCGGCGAAGGAGAGCGGCATCTGCCAGGAACTGTTCGAGACGCACGATGAGAAGCCGACCAGCAGTTTCCTTTATTCTCTCGTGATGGATACATATTCCCTCGGATATGCATCCGGCGCTTACGCGGATATGCCGATCAACCACAAGGTATTTCTCGCCCAGTTTGACGCGATCAAAAAAATTGCGGACGAAGGTCCGTGCGTGCTGGTGGGAAGATGCGCGGACTACGCGCTGGAGGACTATGAGAACGTGCTGAGCGTATTTATTCATGCGAAGATGGACGCGAGAATCCGCAGGATCGCCCGCATTTACGATCTGACGGACGCAAAGGCCCGTGAAATGATCCACAAGACGGACAAAAAGCGCTCCAGCTACTATAATTATTATACCAGCAAGCGATGGAGCGACTCCACCTGCTATGACGTCTGCCTGGACAGTTCCATTCTGGGGATAGACGGAACCGCCGAGGCGATCAAAAGGATCATTGAACTGAAGGAATCCGGTCAGGACAAAAAACTGTAAGAAAAACAGACTGCGGGAACCCACATTCAGGGTTCCCGCAATTTTACCGCCGTCGCCGCCATTCGCCTGCGGTTATCGTCGATATCGGCATAATGTTTTCTGGTCGTATTGACGTCTTTGTGTCCCAGCACGTCGGCCACAAGGTAAATATCGCCCGTTTCCCTGTACAGCGAAGTGCCGTAGGTGCTTCGCAGTTTATGGGGCGTAATTTTCTTGTTCGGAGTGACCTGCCGCGCGTATTTCTTTACCATATTTTCGATCGCCTGCACGCCCATCCGCCGCTTTCTGGTTGAGAGAAAGAGCGCGTTCTCATGGCCTGAGAGGGGAGAAATCGCTTTGCGGGTGCCTTCCATATAATTCAGCAGGGCGCTTCGAACCTCCTCGCCGAAATATACAACCATTTCATTTCCGCCTTTTCTGGTAACCTTTATTCCGTTATTTTTAAAATCCACATCCTGGATATCCAGCCCTACGCATTCCGACACGCGGATTCCGGTCCCGAGAAGCAGTGTCAGGATCGCGAGATCCCTGTCTTTTGTTTTTTCGTAATAGACCCGCGCCTGTCCGGTCAGCCGCTCCCCGCACGAGTCGACATAATCGAGAAGCGTGGCGACTTCATCCGCCTCCAGACGAATAATGGCTTTTTCATGGATCTTTGGCATATCTACAAGCAGCGTGGGATTCTGGGAGATGGCCTGCCGTTTATAAAAATAGCCGTAAAAGCTTCGCAGAGCGGACATCTTGCGCGCAAGTCCTTTTTCCCCGTTTGTCACCAGCTCAGAATCCTCGCGCTGGTAAACCTTCAGGTATTCCATATATTCCTCAATATCGACCGGCTTGAGGCGTTCCAGATCCTGCAGCGTAAACTGATCCGAACGGTAATGCGCGTACAGAGGATTATTCTCCGTGAGAAAACGGAAAAAGACGCGGATATCATACGCGTAATTCATCCGTGTACGGATCGAGGAAACAGGTTCCATTGCACGGAAAAAATCTTTTGCAAACGGTGGAAGCGTTTTTAAAATCTCCCTGAGCCTCAGTGTATAATCGATATTGGTCTGCTCGTGGTATGTCCGTTGTGTCGCCATAGAAAAAACCTCCTTATTTCTTTTATTCTATCATTTTTCCTCTTATTTGTCTATATCTTTTGGAAAAATCGGTATTTTACGTATAGATTGATTTTGAAAACATTTGCTTTTCGTACTCTCCTATGCTACAATTTAAATAATATTGAGGGAATCTAAGGGAAAAGGAAGGAGAGGTTTTTCATATGGAAAAGGGAGAGATCAGTCCAAAGCAAAGACAAATTCTGGAGTATGTGAAATCTCAGATTGTTCTTCGTGGGTATCCGCCGTCAGTTCGCGACATCTGCGCAGCGGTAAATCTGAAATCCACATCATCCGTTCACGCCCATCTTGAAAAATTGGAAGCAAACGGCTATATTCGCCGCGATCCGGCAAAACCGCGCGCAATTGAAATTCTTGACGATGAATTTCGCAGGGCGGGCCGCGAAGATTTTTGCATTCCGGTTCCGGAAAGCATCTCCGTCCACTCTTCCGCTTTCTATTTTCAGGCGACGGACGACAGTCTGTCCGACGTCGGAATTTTTGCTCAGGATTATGTCTTGTTTGCCAGGCAGGACACAGCGCGGGACGGGGATATTATCCTGACCAGGGTGAACGGCCGCTCTGTTCTTGAGATCTTTCACGGGGAAACCAGCATGCATATTCTGGGAAAAGCGATCGGCGTCTTCCACTTTTTTTGATCCTTTCTCACACGCCGAAAAAAATAACCGAAAATGTGACAGGCGGCGTCCGGGATCACAAAATCCCGAACACCGCCTTTTTTACTCCTGTAATTCCTCCGCACTGATCTCTTTCCCATCGCTCCAAACATGTTCCAGATTGTAAAACATGCGATTCTCCCTGTCAAACACATGGACGATCACATCGCCGAAATCCAGCAGCACCCACGCGCCGTTCCGATATCCCTCCCTGTGCTTCAGCGGGAATCCCGAGAGGCCCATCTGCTCTATCACATTGTCGGTCAGCGCATCCATCTGGCTGCGGCTGCCGCCGCTTGCAATGACAAAATAATCGGCAATGACGGATATCTGGGAGATATCCAACATGCGAATCTGTTCCCCTTTTTTCTCATCCAGAGCGTCGTGAACGATTTTCAGCATCTTTTTTGCCCTGTCCATCATATCTATCTTACCTCTTTCTTTTTTATCATCATTTCATAATAACGACAGGTTTTTTCCGTCATTCTATCGATCGGTATATCTTTGGATTCCAGATAGATCAGGGAATCCTTCACCAGACGATACATGCATTTATCCAGATCCGTAAAAGCGAGCTTCCTGATCATCTTCATATTGGGAAGTTCCGCCCTTCCCGGTTCTATGTAGTCGGCAATATAAATAATTTTCTCCAGATCGCTCATGCCCGGTCGTCCGGTCGTATGGCTTGCGATGGCATTGCGGATATCCATATCATGGATATCATACTCCTTTTTTGCCAGGACAGCCCCCAGCTTGGCGTGAAGCAGTCCGGGGTTCTGGCGTTCCACTTCCGAGATCCGGATACCGGATTTCTCGCATAATTTAATTTTTTTATCGGGGGGAATACACTTCGCGCAGTCATGCAAAAGACCTGCGATCAGCGCTTTCTCTATATCCTCTTCATACCGCATGGCAAGCGCGCCCGCCGTGTACATCACGCCCAGCGTATGCTCGTAGCGGTTTCTATCCAACTCTTTTTTTACCTTCCTGCGCATTTTGCTGATTCGCTCGTTCATTTTATTCTTTCCTTATATAAACCGTTTTCCTTTATATATCTCTCAACTGTCTCCGGCACCAGTCCGGCAATGGATTCTCCCATCTTGATCTTCCTGCGCAGCTGGCTTGAAGAAACGGGAAACAGAGGCGTGCGCAGCAGCCGGATGTCCGCATGGTATTTCTCGTTTAATTCATGGATCTTTGCGAACATGATCTGTTCGCTATCCGCCTCGTCCCTGTACGCCGCAAGGATTGTACAAGCGGAAAGAACCCGTTCGGGATACACCCACGTCTCTATGGAAAACAGAGAATCTGCCCCAATAATAAAATAAAATTCATCTTCCCTGTATTTTGTCCGAAGATATTCCAGCGTCTGGTAGGAATAGGAAATCCGCCCGTCTTCCGCCTCGTGGAGGTTCAGCCGGAATTTCGGATACTCCCTTATCGCAAGCGCCGTCATATTCAGACGATCTTCTGCGGCGGATTCGATAATCGATTTCTTCTTGTGCGGCGGATTCCCGTTTGGCATAAACCAGACTTCATCCAGGCCGTTCTCCTCGCATGCAAATTCGCCCAGCAAAAGATGTCCGTTGTGTATCGGATCAAATGTGCCTCCCATGATTCCGATCTTCATACGCATCCTCTTTACATAATAATTTTATGGCAACTGAATCTTCTTTTTCTCTTCTTTGCCCTCTTTATAAAGAACAATCTTCTTTCCGATCACCTGCACAACCTGGGAATGTGTGCGCTCCGCAAGAATTTCGGCAATTTTTTCCGGTTTATCCGTACAATTCTGCAAAACGCTGATCTTGATCAGCTCCCTCGCGTCCAGGGCTTCGCCGCAGGCTTTCGTCATCTCAGGCGTCAGGCTGTTCTTTCCGATCTGAAGAACGGGTTCCATCGTCATGGCCATGCTCTTCAGATAAGCCCTCTGTTTCGTTGTCATTTTCAGTATTCTCTCCTCTACTTAAAATATTCAAACTGCAGCCCGTACATTCGGACCGTGTCTCCCTCCTGGATTCCCGCAGCCTCCAGGTCGTCCAAAATTCCCGTATCTTTCAGGAATTTTTGGAAAAATGCAAATCCTTTTTCGGAATCCAGATTGGTGTAGCCGAGCATTTTATCGATCTTCGGACCCTCCACCACATATATTCCGTCCTCTTTCTCAACCGTATAGGGAAGATCTGCATAGAGCAGCTCCTTTTCCGGAAAATATTCCTGCTCGAATACCGTGGGAAGCGGATCAAGATGCTGAAGTTCACCGGAGACATGATAAAGCAGCTCCTTGATCCCTTCTCCTGTGACCCCGGAAATCGGGAAGACCTCCATTCCTGCCGGCTCAAATTCCCTCTTCAATTTCTCCGTGATCTCTTTCCCGCCGTCGCTCAAAACATCCGTCTTGTTGGCGGCGATGACCTGAGGGCGCTTCGTGATCTCCGGATTGTACGCTTCAAGTTCCTTTCGGATCTTATAGATGTCGTCCAATGGATCGCGTCCTTCCGTGCCGGCCGCGTCAACGACATGGATCATCAGCTTGGTCCTCTCGATGTGTCTTAAGAATTCGTATCCGAGTCCCGCCCCTCTGGACGCGCCCTCTATCAATCCGGGAATATCCGCGATCACAAAGCCCTTTCCTCCGGGCATGTCCACAACTCCCAGATTCGGGTTCAGAGTAGTGAAATGATAGTTCGCAATTTTGGGCTGCGCATTTGTAACCCTGGACAAAAAAGTGGACTTTCCCACGTTTGGGAAACCGATCAATCCTACGTCCGCGATCACTTTTAACTCCAGCTCCACCCAGAGTTCCCTGGAAGGCTGTCCGGGCTGCGCGTATTTGGGGATTTGCATTCTGGAAGTGGCAAAATGCTGATTTCCGAGTCCCCCTTTTCCGCCCTTCAGCACGATCTGCCGTCTGTTTTCACCGGACATATCCGCGATCACTTTCCCGGACTCGGCTTCCTTGATCAAAGTACCCTCCGGCACCTTCAGCACGATATCCTCCGCGTCGGCTCCGTGGCGTCTCTGCTTTCTGCCCGGTTCTCCGTCTTTGGCCGCATACTTCCTTCTGTGTCTGTAATCCTGCAGGGTATTGAGGCCGTCGTCCACCTCAAAGATCACATCGCCTCCCCGGCCTCCATCCCCGCCGTCCGGACCTCCGTTCGGCACGTACAGTTCCCGGCGGAAGCTCACATGCCCGTCTCCGCCTTTGCCGGAACGAATAAAAATTTTCGCTCTGTCTGCAAACATACGACTTTCCTCTCTCCTGGTTTTCCTGCCCTCACGCTGCAAAGGATAAGCGTTCAGGTAAAAAAAGTTCCGGGATGTGGATATCCGGAACTTTCTGACTGTTAATGTGCTGCTGGGTAGATAGAAACCTGTTTCTTATCTCTTCCCTTTCTTTCAAATCTTACAATGCCGTCAACCAAAGCAAATAACGTGTCGTCTCCTCCCCGTCCGACATTGGTTCCCGGATGGATCTTCGTTCCACGCTGTCTGTAAAGGATATTTCCGGCTTTTACAAACTGTCCGTCCGCTCTCTTTGCACCCAGTCTTTTGGATTCGGAGTCGCGGCCGTTCTTTGTAGAACCGACTCCCTTTTTATGAGCAAAAAACTGAAGGTTTAATTTCATCATGGTTCTTGCACCTCCTCAAATGTCAACTGAATATATTTTGCATAATTTTCATCTTCCACCATACTCTTCAGTCCGAGAATCATGGAATTCAACAATAATACCGCGTCCCTGGAAGGATTCCGGCCTACATGGAAGTCAAGTCTGCCCGTCTCTTCATCCGAACTCACGGAAGCATTCTCATGTGTGAGCGCTTCGACGGCGTTGACCGTATTGATCATCAACACAGATGCCGCCGCGCAGACAATGTCCCGCCCCTCGCTTTCGTAACCGGCATGTCCGTCGGCTGTAAAGCCTGTGCATTCCTTCCTTTTATTGTAATAGATTGTCACATGAATCATGAAAATATGCCGGCCTATGCGTTGATCTTTTCAATTTTTACAGCGGTGTACTGCTGTCTGTGGCCGTTTTTCTTGTGGTATCCGGATTTTCTCTTATACTTGTAAACAATGACTTTTTTCTGCTTGCCGTTCTCCAATACGGAAGCCTCAACGGTTGCACCCTCGACAGTAGGATTCCCGATCTTCAATCCGTCGTCGCTCACTGCAAGCACCTGGTCGAATGTATAAGTCTCTCCGGCGTCTGCACCAAGCTTTTCCACTTTAATGATATCGCCTTCTGCTACCTTGTACTGTTTACCACCGGTTGCTATAATCGCGTACATATAGCACCTCCTATTATCATTACTCGCCGGTTGCGGTGTCCGCAGCGCGGAACTTAAACCTCACCGTGCGGCATACAAATGTATGCTACCATAATTTAGTTTGAAAATCAATAGAAAAGATGAAAAAAAGCGAGGTTTCCAATTCTGAAACCCCGCCTGGATGCTGCTCTGACTAGTCCTGAGCAATAATTTCTTTTTTGTTGTAAGAACCGCAGGCCTTGCAGACTCTGTGCGGCATCATCAATGCTCCGCATTTGCTGCACTTCACCAGATTCGGCGCGCTCATTTTCCAATTGGCTCTTCTCTTATCTCTTCTCGCCTTGGAAGATTTATTCTTTGGACAGATCGACATGGGTTACACCTCCTTAAAATTCTTAAACACATCGCGGATAACTGACATCCTAGGGTCAAGACCTGTATCTTCACAGTTACAGGTTCCCTGATTCAGGTTTTGACCACACGTATTGCAAATTCCCTTACAGTCTTCGCTACACAGAATCTTCGTCGGCCACCCTATTATCATCTCGTTGCGAACCAGCTGGTCCACATCGAGCGTATATCCGTCAATATAATTTGTTTCATCCAATCTTTCTGCCTGTTCCCCATCCGGCACGCTTAAATCCACATGCTTGATGAAATCAAGAAACAGCTTCTCTCTCACCGGTTCCAGGCATCTGTCGCAGGGGATCTCCACCGTAACGCTCCCTTTGCCGGCAATCCGAAGTTCCTTTCCTTTTATATGTTCCACATGGATCGATAATCTTTCACTCTCTGCTATCGGGAAAATCCTCCCGTCAAACGAAATCTCCTCCATCTCTACAGGGAGCTCCTTATCGATATCTGAATGTGGCTCAACCAGAACTTCTGACAGATTTAACAGCATAGATTTCTGACTACTCCTATTCACACTTAGACTATTATATCATGTAAAATGATTTTGTCAACCCTTAAATCCTCTATATTAGAGCAACCGTCTCTCTTGCGATCGCAAGCTCCTCATTTGTTGGGATAACCATTACGGTGACCTTCGAATCGGGAGTGGAGATCGTAATTTCCTCGCCGCGCTTTTCATTCGCCGCCTCGTCCAGTTCAATGCCGAGATACGTCAGATGATTCACGACATCCGCCCGCACTGCGCTGACATTTTCACCGATTCCCGCCGTGAACGCGATGACGTCCACACCGTTCATCGCCGCCGCGTAACTTCCCACATATTTTGCAACGCGGTAGGAAAATACTTCAAGAGCGATCCGCGCAGGTGCGTTTCCCTCTGACGCAGCGGAGGTCAGATCACGGAAATCACTGGAAAGATAATCGGAAAGGCCGAACACGCCGGATTTCTTGTTCAGCATATTCATAAGCCCGGAAATGTCAAGATCCTCCTTCTTCGCGATGAATTCCAGGATCGCCGGATCGATATCGCCGGAGCGGGTTCCCATTACAAGTCCCTCAAGCGGCGTAAGGCCCATGGAAGTGTCAACGGATTTCCCGTTCTTTACCGCGCAGATGCTGGCTCCGTTTCCGAGGTGGCAGACGATGGTCTTCACCTGATCGTACGGTTTGCCGACCAGTTCCGCTGCCCTCTTTGAGACGAAGCTGTGGCTCGTCCCATGAAAGCCGTAACGTCTCACTTTGTATTTATCATAGTACTCATACGGCAAGCCGTACATGTAGGCCTTCTCCGGCATTGTCTGATGGAAAGCCGTATCGAACACGCCCACCATGGGAGTATCCGGCATCAGTATCCGGCACGCCTCGATCCCGATCAGGTTCGCCGGGTTGTGAAGCGGAGCCAGATCGTTGCATTCCTCGATCGCTTTGATCACTTCATCCGTAATCACAACAGAACTTGCAAACTTTTCCCCTCCGTGTACCACGCGGTGTCCCACTGCCCCGATCTCGTCCAGACTCTTTACAACCCCGGTCTCCGGATCCGTCAGCGCGTCGATGACATACTGGATCGCTTCCGTATGGGTCGGCATGGCTTTTTCTGTCTTTTCCTTCTCCCCTCCCGCGGGCTGGTAGGTAAGACAGCCGTCAATCCCGATCCTCTCGCAAAGTCCCTTCGCCAGCGCCTGCTCGGAATCAGAATTGATTAACTGAAATTTCAATGATGAGCTTCCGCAATTAATTACCAATACGTTCATGATATGTCCTCCTGATCTATTTTGCCTGGGCCTGTACTGCGGTAATCGCCACAACGCCCTCGATATCCTCCGCACTGCATCCGCGTGAGAGATCGTTTACGGGAGCTGCGATTCCCTGAGTGATGGGTCCGTATGCCTCCGCTTTCGCCAGTCTCTGAACCAGTTTGTAACCGATGTTTCCGGCGTCCAGATCGGGGAACACCAGAACATTGGCCTTTCCGGCTACAGGACTTCCCGGCGCTTTGGAAGCGCCTATCTCAGGAACAATAGCGGCATCCAGCTGGAATTCACCGTCTATCATAAGTCCCTCCGGCGCAGTTTCCTTTGCAATTCTTGTCGCCTCCACAACCTTATCCACATCCGCATGCTTTGCGCTTCCCTTTGTGGAATGTGAGAGAAGGGCAACCACCGGTTCCTCGCCGATCAGCTGGCGGAAGGATTCGGCGGAGGACAGGGCGATCGCCGCAAGCCTTTCCGGATCCGGATTCTGCTCCAGCCCTGAATCGGCAAAGATAAACGTCCCGTTCGCACCCATATCGCAGTCCGGAACCACCATTACAAAAAATGCGGATACCAGTTTCGTTCCCGGCTTCGTCTTCAGAATCTGAAGGCAGGGCCTCAGAGTGTCGGCCGTAGAGTGGCAGGCGCCCGACACCATTCCGTCCGCGTCGCCCATCTTTACCATCATAACGCCGTAATACAGATAATTGTTCAGGAGAAGTTCTCTCGCCTTCTCCTCGGTCATTCCCTTTTTCTGACGAAGCTCCACCAATTTTGCAATGTACTCTTCCGTCTTGGCGCTGGCAGCCGGATCCACGATCACAGCTCCTGAGATATCGTAATCGCCCTTTTTCTCTGCGATTTCCTTTTCACTTCCTACCAGAATCAGATTCGCCGTACCTTCTTTCAAAACTGCGGCGGCAGCTTCATAGGTCCTGACATCCTCCGTTTCCGGAAGAACGATCGTTTTTTTGTCTGCTTTTGCCTTTGCTTTGATTTCATCTATAAAACTCATGATTCAAAGACTCCTTTCCATATTTTCTCATAAAGTTTATTATAATACAAAGAAACCTCTTGTACAAGATTTCTTTTTACGCAATCTTGAAAAACAGCTGGATGACCGAGAAGTACACCGTAACCGTCCCGATATCCACCAGTGTGGAGATCAGAGGGGTCGCCATGATCGCGGGATCCAGTCCTACCTTCTTTGCCAGGAGCGGAAGGGTGCAGCCCACCGTCTTTGCCAGCACGATCGTACAGGCCATCGTCAATCCGATCGTCAATGCAATCATCACATCCCCCTGTCCCATCAGCAGGATCCTCGCGCCGTTGACGACAGACAGGACCAGGCTGATCAGCACGGCCACACGGATTTCCTTAAAGATCACTTTCAATATATCTTTAAACTCAATCTCTCCCACCGCAAGCCCGCGGATCACCAGAGTGGAACTCTGAGAGCCGCAGTTTCCCCCGGTCCCCATCAGCATCGGAATAAATCCGGCCAGCTGCGGCATCACCGCAAGGGCGGTCTCGTAATGATTCATGATCATCTGGGTGATCGTTGCGGAAAGCATCAGGAACAGAAGCCAGGGAAGCCTGTTCTTCACATGCGTCACAACAGAAGTGCCGAAATAGGAATCTTCGTTCGGGCTTACACCTGCCATGATACTGATGTCTTCCGTCGTCTCCTCCTGCAGAACCTCCATAGCGTCGTCAACGGTAACAATACCGACCATACATCTCTCATGATCCACAATGGGCAGGGCGATCAAGCCGTATTTGTTGATCGTCAGAGCGACTTTCTCCTGATCGTCCGTGGTCTGCGCATAGAGCATATTCGTCTCCATGATCTCTTCGATCTTCTTGGATTCGCTGGTCGTCAGCAGTTCTTTTACGTCCACGACGCCGATCAGCTTGCGCTTCTCCGTCACATAGCAGGTATAGATGGTTTCTTTATTTAAGCCGACCTGCCTGATCTTCAAAATAGATTCGGCGACCGTCATCTCCTTCCGCAGAGCGATATAATCCACGTTCATCACGCTCCCGGCGCTGTCTTCCGGATACTGCAGAAGCTGGTTGATCTGCCTGCGCTTTTCCTCTTCGGTAACCATCAAAAGTCTGTCTACGACGTTAGCCGGCATCTCTTCAAGCACGTCCACCGTATCGTCCAGATACATTTCCTCCATGACCTCTTCCAGCTCGGAATCCGTCAGGCCGTCGATCAGAAGCTCGCGGAGATCGCTTTCCATGTAAGCGAAAGTTTCCGCCGCTTCCTCTTTCGCCAGGAGCCGGAATACCATGACAAGCTGTTTCTGATTGAAATCTTCCAAAAGCTCAGCCAGATCCACCGGATACATATTGTCTTCCAGTTCTTCCTTCAGTTCTTTGTATTGACGCGCTTCCAGCATTTCCAGTATCCGCTCTTCGGTCAGCTTTCTTTCTTTGCTGTATTCCATCTATGTATCCTCCCCTCCGTGAAAAATTGAAGACAATATCCGCCGCTTTTTTTGCAACATAACCTTAAATATAGTATAATCAATTCAAAAAAGATATACAAGGAGATTCTCATGAAAATCGTCGGAGTGATCGCAGAATACAATCCGTTTCATAACGGACATTTGTACCATCTCCAAATGGCAAAAGAACTTACCGGAGCGGACGCCGCAGTTGTTGTGATGAGTGGAAATTATGTGCAGCGCGGAGCGCCCGCCGTGATGCCAAAGCATATTCGATGCGAAATGGCGCTGAACGCCGGGGCGGCGGCCGTCATCGAACTCCCCGTCTGCTATGCCACGGGAAGCGCGGAGTATTTTGCAGCCGGCGCGATCTCACTCCTGGACCGTCTGGGATGTATCGACTCCATCTGTTTTGGAAGTGAATGCGCGGACCTCCCGACTCTGCAGAAAATCGCGGATATCGTTTCAGAAGAGCCTGAAGGATACCGCAAAAAATTGCAGGAAGAACTAAAAAAAGGGCTCTCCTTCCCACATGCGAGACAGGCCGCCCTTTTGGATCGTCTGAACGGAGAGCTCCCCGAAGATCTGCTGAAACAGCCCAATAATATTCTGGGGATCGAATATCTGAAAGCCCTCAGACAAAAAAAGAGTCCCATACGGGCCTATACCATTCAGAGGAAATTTTCCGCATACCACGAGGAAAATCTGACGGGAACCTACAGTTCTGCATCCGCGATCCGCAAACTTCTCTGCAGCGCCGGGCTGCAGAAGGGCGGGGAGACGCAGCGTTCCGATTCCTTCCGGGCGGCCGGCGGTCTGAAAGACGCGCTTCCGCCTTCCGCCTGCGCTCTCCTGGAAGAAAACTACCTTACCCGCTTCCCGATAACATCCGACGATTTTTCTCTCCTGCTCAAATACCGCCTTATGACGCAGACCGCAAAAAGCCTCGAAAAATATATGGACATTACAAAAGAATTGGCCAACCGGATGATCCAGCATCAAAACGATCTCATCACCTTTGACCAATTCTGCAATCTCATCAAAACGCGCGGTTTCACCTACTCCCGGATCAGCAGGGCGCTCATTCACCTTCTGCTTTCCATCCGCCGGGACGATCTAAACGAATACGAAAAATGCGGCGGATGCCAGTATGCCCGCATCCTGGGATTCCGCAGGGATTCCTCCGACGTGCTGCGCCGCCTGAAAGAGTGTTCCGGCATTCCCATTCTTACAAAGGCAAGCCGGGACAACTCAATAAGCGCCGCCGGAAAGCGAATGCTGGAAACGGACGTCTTTGCTTCCAACATATATGAATCCGTTGTCACGGAGAAGTTCCGCACGCCGTTCATCCACGATTACCGACATCCGGTCGTCGTCGTATAGGGAAACTGCTTTTTGCAAATCAATTTTCTATTTTTTTGCTGCAGGCAATCGCCATGGAACCCGCCCCGATATGGCAGGCAACGCTGAGCGACAGTCTGTCCATCCTGATCTGATATCCGGGGAATCTCTCTTCAATTTCCCGCTTCCACTCCGCAGCCTCCTCCTCGGAACAGGTGTAAGCTGCGGCGATCCACACCTCGTGGCCCGCAAAGCGTTCCGTAACGTCCTTCTCCATTGCGTCAAGCATCGTCTTCTTTGCCGACTTCCATCCCCGCACTTTTGCAAACGCGTCCAGTTTCTCTCCCTGGATCTGAAGAACAGGCTTCAGATTCAGTACAGACGCCAGCGCGGCCCCTGCAGGAGTGACCCGTCCTCCCTTTTTCAGATATTTCAGGGTATCTACCGTAATATAGATACTGGATTCCATTTTTTCGCGCATAAGGATATCATGAATCTCACGCGCGCTTTTCCCTTCCCCGGCCAGCATCAGCGCATCCATTACGGATTGACGCTGTGTGATCGATATTCTCTGGTTGTCCACAACATAAACCCGGTCTTCAAAATCTCGTGCCAGCATCAGCGCCGTCTCACAGGAACTGGACAGGCCGCTGGACATGGGAATATAGACAATCTCATCATACGTCCGGAGCAAGTCTTTCCAGAGATCCGTCACGTCGCCGGGAGCCGGCTGGGAAGTGGAGATATCCGCATCCTCCTCAAGTTTATGATAAAATTCTTCCTGCGTCAGAGTGATATCCTCATAATACAGTTTATCGTTGATATAAAACGGCATGGGGAGTACGCGTATCCCCAATTCGCCCGCTTCCTTCTGTGTAATTCCGCTGTTGCTGTCCGTCACTACTGCAACCATACTCATCCTCTTTTCCTGTTTTTAATTTTTAAAACTGTGGATCGGCGCAGGTATCCTGCCCTTTCTGTTTATGAACCCGCTGCAGTCATACTCATTGACCGGAATGATCGGCGCATATCCGAGCAATCCGCCAAACTGCGCAGTGTCCCCTACGTCTTTCCCGATGACCGGGATCAGGCGCACCGCCGTGGTCTTCTGGTTCACCATGCCGATGGCCATTTCGTCCGCAATGATTCCGGAAATCGTAGCGGAACTCGTCTTTCCCGGAATTGCGATCATATCCAGTCCCACAGAGCAGACGCAGGTCATAGCCTCCAGTTTTTCGATCGTCAGCGCGCCTGCTTTCACCGCGTCAATCATTCCCCTGTCTTCGCTCACCGGAATAAACGCGCCGCTTAGTCCGCCTACATAGGAAGACGCCATCACGCCTCCTTTTTTCACCTGGTCGTTGAGCATCGCAAGCGCGGCCGTCGTCCCCGGCGCCCCCACTCTTTCCAGCCCGATCTCCTCCAGGATCTCCGCGACGCTGTCGCCCACAGCGGGAGTCGGGGCAAGGGACAGATCGATGATTCCGAACGGTACGCCCATCCGTCTGGAGGCTTCGCCCGCAACCAGCTGGCCTACGCGGGTAACCTTAAAAGCCGTTTTTTTGATCGTCTCGCACAGTTCTTCAAAACCTCTCCCGCGAACGTGCGTGATCGCCTCCTTCACAACTCCCGGTCCGCTGACACCCACGTTAATGACGGAATCCCCCTCAGTGACCCCAAGAAAAGCGCCTGCCATAAAGGGATTGTCATCCGGAGCGTTACAAAAAACCACCAGCTTGGCGCATCCGAGGGAATCCCGGTCTTTTGTGGCCAGGGCCGTAGCTTTTACGATCTCGCCGCAGATGCGGACGGCGTCCATATTGATCCCTGTCTTTGTGGATCCCACATTGATCGAACTGCAGACCCTCTCCGTACACGCCAGCGCCTGCGGGATGGACCGGATCAAATATTCCTCGCTGGCCGTCATCGCCTTTGACACCAGAGCGGAATAACCGCCGATAAAATTGACGCCTACCGCCTCAGCCGCGCGGTCCAGCGTCTTTGCAATCGTCACATAGTCCTCCGGCGATTTGCACGCCGCGCTTCCGAGCAATGAGACGGGAGTGATTGAGATCCGTTTGTTTACGATCGGGATCCCAAATTCTTTCTCGATATCATTTCCGGTCTTTACCAGATCCTTCGCGCTGGTTGTGATTTTTTGATAGATTTTATCATTTAATTTTTTCAGATCCGAATCGATACAATCCATCAGATGAATCCCCAGGGTAATCGTCCTGACGTCCAGATTTTCCTGCTCGATCATCTGATTCGTCTCGTTCACTTCATATATACTGATCATGGTATCTCCATCCGTCCTTTCCGCCGCGGCCGCTCCCTACAGCCGATGCATTTTTTCAAATATTTCTTCTCTCTGGCAGTGAATGGCAACTCCGATCTCCGCCCCCAATTTTTCAAGTTCATCGGAATATACCTGAAACTCTTTTGTCGCATCCGCCACATCTACGATCGTCATCATATTAAAATACCCGTCCACGATCGTCTGGGCAATGTCCAGCACGTTGATATTTGTTTCTGAAAGATATGTACAAACCTTTGCGATAATTCCTACCGCATCCTTCCCCACGACCGTAATAATACATTTTTTCATGATGATCCTCCTGTTATTTTATAATCAGACTGTAATGATATCGGAAACGGTATCCCTCTTCGCCACTGACAGAGGAATATCTTCGCCCTTATACGGATTATCGCCCAGCGTAATTTCCAGCTTCACCGTCTCATAGGCCAACTCCGCGTAATTGTTTTCCCTGCTCAGATGCCCAAGCATAACTCCCTTAAGTCTGTCATGCAGTATATCACACAGAAGCCTCCCTGACAACTCATTTGACAAATGGCCCTTATCTCCCATCACCCTTCGCTTCAGCGGATAGGGATACGGGCCGGTCTCAAGCATATGGACGTCATGGTTCGCTTCCAAAAGCAAAGCGTTCAGATTTTTCAGGCGCTCTACCGTATAATCGTCATATTTTCCCAGATCCGTTGCAACCGCAACTGCTTTCCCCTCGCACTCCATGCGGTACCCTGATGGCTCCAGGGCGTCGTGGGAAATAGAAAAGGGATGAATCTCAATGTCGCCCAGAAAGAAAGACGAATCAATCCGGATCTCATGAAGCAGTTCTTCCGGGAGCGGTCCAAGATATTTGTAATCGCGAATACCAGCCAGGGTTCCCTTTGTCGCGTAGATGGGAATCCCATACTTCCTGCTGAACACGCCGAGTCCCTGAATGTGATCCGAATGCTCATGCGTGATCAGGATCCCGCTCAGTTCCGTGGCGTCGACGCCCAGCATATGTAATCCCTCGTCGATCTTCTTCTTACTGATGCCGGTGTCCACGAGCAGATGCGTGTGGTCGTTTCCCACATAGATGCAATTTCCGCTGCTTCCACTGGCTATACTGCACAATCTCATGTATTTTACCTCTGTAATTTTTCTTTTTTTATATGTTCCATCCTATCGTCCAGACATCGATAAACGGCGTCAATGGAACCGCTGTTGTCGATCACGCGGTCGCATTTTTTTCGAAACGCCGAATCCGTAAGCTGGGAAGCGAAAACAGCTTCGGATTTTTTTGCCGAATAATTTCTGGAAGCGCGCAGTCTCTCCCTGCGCTGTCCTTCATCCGCATAAATATACCAGATCTCATCGCAGATCGCGTCGTAGCCGTCGTCCAGCAATAGCGCGGATTCAATCACAAAGCAGAAAGTATTCTTTCTTCTCTCTTCCTCAGCCATCGCCTGTATCCGGCGCTTAACGGCGGGATGGACGATCTTATTTATTCTGCGGCGCGCGTCCGGATCTGAAAAGATCAGATCCGCGAGCTTCCGCCTGTCCAGAGCGCCGTCTCCAAGCAGTATCCCTTCTCCGAACTCTCTTACAATTTCCGCGTAACATTCCCCTCCGGGTTCCTGGAGCTTCCTGGCGATCAGATCCGCCTGGCATACGACCGCCTTGTGGCGCCTGCTCAGATATTCCAGAACCAAGCTTTTTCCGGCTCCTGCTCCGCCGGTAATCCCTATCACTATCATTGTATTATTTTGCCTCGTACCAGTTATCCCCGACATGCATGTCCACCTCCAGCGGCACGGCAAGGGATGCGGCCTGTTCCATCTCATGCCGCAGGATCTGCTTTACCTGTTCGATCTCAGACCGGTGAGCCTCTACCAGCAATTCGTCGTGTACCTGCAGAACCAGGCGGGATCTCATATGATTTTCTTTTAACTTCTGATCCACCCTGATCATCGCGATCTTCATGATATCCGCAGCCGTTCCCTGAATCGGCGCGTTCATGGCGGCCCGTTCCCCAAAAGACCTCTGCGCAAAATTGCTGGAAGCAAGTTCCGGGATCGGCCTCCTTCGGCCGAACAGAGTCACAACATAGCCGTTTTCCTTGGCGTACTTTACCGTATCGTCCAAAAATGTCTTGATTCCCGGATAGGTCCGGAAATACTGCTCGATATACTGAGCGGCCTCGCGGCGCGTAATGCTCAGATCCTGGCTCAGTCCAAAAGAGCTGATGCCATAGACGATTCCGAAATTGACGGCCTTCGCGTTCCTTCGCTGCAGCGCGGTCACTTCCTCAAACGGCACATGAAATACCTGGGACGCCGTAATTCTGTGGATATCCCTCGCTTCCTGATATGCGGCGATCAGATTCTGGTCGCCGGAGCAGTGCGCGAGGATCCGAAGTTCAATCTGGGAATAATCCGCATCCACAAATACATATCCCTCCTCCGGGACAAAAACTTTGCGGATCAGTCTGCCCAGTTCCATCCGGACGGGGATATTCTGGAGGTTTGGCTCCGCGCTGCTGATCCTGCCGGTTGCCGTGACCGTTTGATTGAATTTGCCGTGGATCCTCCCGTCGTCCCGGATATATACGGCAAGCCCGTCCGCATATGTGGATTTCAGCTTGGCGTACTGCCGGTATTCCAGGATCCGCGAAACGATCGGATAGTCGGGCGCAAGTTTTTCCAGCACATCCGCCGCGGTAGAATATCCCGTTTTGGTCTTCTTTGCGCCTTTCAGCCCCATTTTTTCAAACAGAATATTCCCCAGCTGTTTGGGCGAGTTAATGTTGAACTGTTCGCCGGCCTCGTCGCAGATCTGTTTTTCCAGTTCCGCGATCTTTACGCCGAGCTGTTCCCCGTAAATTTTCAGGGCCTCCGCCTCCACCCTGACCCCGTTTTTTTCCATCTCGTGCAATGTAAAAACCAGAGGCATTTCGATCTCCCTGAAAAGATGCATCATCTGCATCTTTTCCAGTTTTTCGCAGAGGGGTTTTACAGCGGCGTACGCCGTATAAACCTGATAACAGACTTTTACGTACTCCTCCGTCTTTTCCTCCAGAATGAGTCCCAGCTGTTCCCTCGCCACATCTTCATATCCGTAATCGCTCTTCAGCGGATTCAGCAGATAAGCGGCGATCGTCACATCAAAGCAGCTGTCCCTGTTTTTTATATTCAGATATTTCATTGCGTCCTTCAGATCAAATATCGCAAACGTTTCCGCGGAAGCGGCGATACTGTCCAGCTCATCCAGCAGATACTCCATGGGGAGTTTTTCGCTGGCAGGTATGCAGAAGATCTCTTTCTCCCCATAGCAGATCCCGATCCCGGCCGGTTCTTCCTGTCCGGCAAAAAGAGGAAGAGACTGCTGTGTGCTGCGGTAGACGGCGGCCCCGACAATGCCGGCGCATTTTGCGCCGTTCAGTATTTTTTCAGCATCCCCGGAGCTGGCAATCACCCGAAACGCTTCTTCAATACGATTGGAGGGAGCTTTGACGTCAAATTTCCCCAATAAATTTTTAAACTGCAGACGCTGAAACCATGCGTAAGCCTCCTCTGTGAACAGGCTGCCCATCCTCGCCTCCTCGGGAGAGTAAGACAGATCCGCATCCACACAGATCGTGGCGAGTTTCTTGCTCATAACAGCCAGATCCCAGTATTCCTTCAGCGCATTGGAGGCGCGCGGCGGTTTGATCTCATCCGCATGTTCATAGGCGTTTTCTATGGAATGGTATTCGCATATGATCTTTGCGGCGGTCTTTTCACCGATCCCCGGCACGCCCGGAATGTTGTCGGAAGCGTCGCCCATCAGGGCCTTGAGGTCGATAAACTCTTGCGGGGTCACCTGGTACCTCTCTTTGACGTCCTGCGCATAGTAATCTTCCACTTCCGTTTTCCCCTGTTTTGTCTTGGGAATCCGGATCTTTACTTTCTCCGTGGCAAGCTGAAGCAGATCCCGGTCTCCGCTGATCACAGATACCTCCATTCCAGCCTGCTCGCACCGCTTCGAAACCGTGCCGATCAGATCATCCGCCTCAAGTCCGGCCTGCTCGATCATCCTGACGTTCATCGCCCGCAGGACCTCCTTGATGACCGGAACCTGCTGGCGAAGCTCCTCCGCCATCGGCTTGCGGGTCCCCTTGTATTCTCCGTACATCTCATGCCGGAATGTGGGAGCATGCACGTCGAAAGCAACCGTCAGATAATCCGGTTGTTCCTCCTCCAGAATTTTAAACAGGATATTCAAAAAACCATAGACCGCGCCCGTGTGCAGCCCCTCCGCGTTCGTCAGATCCGGCAGGCCGTAAAAAGCGCGGTTCAAGATGCTGTGTCCGTCGATCAGCACTATTTTCTCCGCCATATCATTTCTCCGTTTTCTTTTTGTCCGATGGATTTTCACTCACTCTAATACTATACAACAAACTTGAGATTTTTGAAAGGTGTTAATTTCCGGCCGCGAAAAAAAGTATTGTTTTTTCGGGGAAAGTATGCTAGTATAAATATCAGTCTTGAGAAAAGACGCGGATGTGGCGGAATGGCAGACGCACAAGACTCAAAATCTTGCGGGGGTGACCTCGTGTGGGTTCAAGTCCCACCATCCGCATGACCGAAAAACACCGGCTTTGATTGCCTGGCATCAAAACCGGTGTTTTTTTACTGCGCAGGAGGCCGCTTCGGCCCCCTGTTTTCCCTTCTCTCCTGAATTAATCGTCAGATATTCTGCTTTAGCAGTTTTTTCCCAATCTCAAAGCAGTCGAAAGTGGCAAAATAATCCGCGGGCGTCTCCGCGCGCCGGATCAGCTGCGCTCTCCCGTCTTCCCTCAGAAGGACTTCGGCGGAACGCAGCCTGCCATTGTAGTTATAGCCCATGGAGTACCCGTGCGCTCCGGTGTCATGGATAACGAGAAAATCGCCCATATCAATCTTCGGAAGCATCCGGTCGATGGCAAATTTATCGTTGTTTTCGCACAGGGAACCCGTGACGTCGTACATATGATCGCACGGCGCATCCTCCTTTCCCATCACAGTGATGTGATGATATGCCCCGTACATGGCGGGCCGCATCAGGTTCGCGGCGCAGGCGTCCACACCGATATATTCCTTGTGCGTGTGCTTCTCATGGATCGCCGTTGTCACCAGGCAGCCGTACGGCCCCATCATAAAACGGCCAAGTTCCGTGTAGATCGCTACGTCGCCCATGCCGGCCGGAACCAGCACTTCCTCATATACTTTCCGGACGCCCTCGCCGATCGCCCGGATATCGTTTGCTTCCTGATCCGGCTTGTAGGGGATCCCGATCCCGCCGGACAGGTTGATAAACTGAATATGCGCTCCTGTCTCGCGCTGAATCCTTACCGCCACTTCAAAAAGTACTCTGGCAAGCATGGGATAATATTCGTTTGTCACGGTATTGCTGGCGAGAAACGCGTGGATGCCGAATTTCCTGGCTCCCTTCTCCTTCAGGATCCTGAAGGCCTCAAAAATCTGTTCCGTCGTCATGCCGTACTTCGCGTCGCCCGGGTTGTCCATAATATCATTGCTGATCTTAAAGAGGCCTCCCGGATTATAGCGGCAGCTGATTGTCTCCGGGATATGGCCGATCGTCTTTTCAAGAAAATCTATGTGAGTAATGTCGTCCAGGTTGATGATCGCTCCCAGCCTGTCCGCCAGGGCAAATTCCTCCGCCGGCGTATCGTTTGATGAAAACATAATGTCACCCGGCTCTGCTCCGATCGCTTCCGACAGCATCAGCTCCGTGTAGGACGAGCAGTCATAGCCGCAGCCATACTCCCGCAGGATCTGGATCAGGAACGGATTCGGCGTAGCTTTTACGGCAAAATATTCCCTGTATCCCGGATTCCACGAAAATGCCTCCCGTAGCGCCTCCGCGTTTCTTCGGATCCCCGCCTCGTCATACAAATGAAACGGCGTGGGATAAGCGGAAACGATTTCCTCCAGCTGTTCTTTTGTCACAAACGGTTTTTTCTTCATCAATGTATAACTCCCTTCTCCTTGCTTAGTCGATGACGGCGATCCGCATCATGTTGCTGACCCCGTCGTTCAGTCTCTGTATATTGGGTGAAGGGATTCCCGCTGTCAGTATCACAACGTCCCCTGATTCCACCACCTGCTTTGCGCATAATAAATCGAGGGCCCCGTTCAAAATATCCTCCGTCGTATTTAGCTCGATGGATTTGTACGGCCGGACTCCCCAGTAGATCTGCATCCGGCGCATCGCCGCCTCATTCGGGGTCACTCCGATGATATCCGCCCGTGGTTTGAACTTGGACATCACTCTCGCGGTGGCTCCCGACACGGACGGCGTCACGATGCATTTTGCGTTCAGATTGTCCGCGGCCGCGACAGCCGAGTAACCGATAGCGCTGGAAATCCCCTTCCTTTGATGCTCTCCCGCCTTCGCAAGCAGCACGTCGTAGTCCAGATGCTCTTCCGTATTCTCCACAATATGTACCATCATCTGAAGCGCTTCCAGGGGATATTTCCCCTGCGCAGTCTCGCCCGACAGCATAACCGCATCCGTCCCGTCGTAAACCGCATTCGCCACGTCCGTCACTTCCGCTCTGGTAGGACGGGGGTTCCGAATCATGGAATCCAGCATCTGTGTTGCGGTAATGACCGGTTTATAACAGTCGTTGCATTTCTGTATCAGCATTTTCTGCAGATAAGGCACCTCTTCCGCAGGGATCTCAACACCCAGATCTCCCCGGGCTACCATGATGCCGTCCGCGCAGCGGATGATCTCCTCGATATTCCGGATCCCCTCCGCGTTCTCGATCTTGGCGATAATAGGAATATAAGGGGCGCCGCAATTTTTCAGCCATGCTTTGATCTCCAGGATGCACTCCGCATTTCTCACAAAAGAAGCGGCGATAAAGTCCACCTTCTGCTCCACGCCGAATTTGATATCCTCTTTATCTTTATCCGTAATCGCGGGCAGACGCACCGGCACGTTGGGAACGTTTACGCCTTTGCGTTCTCCGAGTTCTCCGCCGTTGACGATCTTACAGATAATCTCCGTCTCCGTCTTCCCCTGGACGAGAAGTTCGATCAGGCCGTCGTCTATCAGGATACGCTTTCCCGCCTGTACATCCTCCACCAATCCGTCGTAAGTGATGGATACCCCGTTTTGATCCCCTTCTTTTTCTATCGTGCTGAGAACAAAGGTGTCCCCCTCCTTCAGCATAATTTTTTTATGCCCCTTCAGAAGGCCCGTGCGGATTTCCGGCCCTTTGGTATCCAGAAGGATCGCGATCGGCTTCTTTTCTTCCTCCCGGATCTGTTTCAGCAGATCCATCCTGCGTTTCTGTTCCTCGTGGGTACCATGGGAAAAATTAAACCTCGCCACATCCATCCCGCTGCGCACCAGTTTTCTCATGATGCCATCCTCATCGGTTCTCGGACCCATCGTGCAGATAATCTTCGTTTTTTTCATAAACAGCACCTCGCTCTCATTTTATATGTGTGTGGGTAAATAAATGATCCTGACAGTATTCATAATTTCCGTTGCAGCGGGAACAGTACCGGAATTCAAGATCCGGCGCGTCCAGCTCGGTTCTCCCGCATACCGCGCATCTGTGCCTCGCGCCGCCGGCATAATGGTTCTCCGGCCGTATCTTTTTCTGAAACTCTCTCTTGCGCCTGATCTGGCGTGGCGACATCGCCTTTCCGTGTCTGGAACTCAGGAAAAATATCACAAAATTCAGGATGGACACCAGCGCGGCCAGCGCGTTTGCCTGATACAGGATCCTGTAAGCGCTCCCCGCATAAGCCGGCAGAAAAGGCTGGATGATCGTGTACACAAACGCCGCGCCGTCCAGCAGCGCCAGCCACTTCACCTTGACCGGAATCACAAAAAACAGCATGAACTGCATGTTCGGATAGAGCGCCGCAAATGCGAAGAAAAGCGACAGGTTCAGATAGGTGGTGCTGAGCGGAAGCGGCACTCCCGTGATCAGATATGCGATCACCGCGGCGAGTACGTGGAAAAGTACGCCCGCGAAAAAGTAAAGATTAAAGCGGAAGGCTCCCCATGCGTACTCGAGCTGCATCCCGATCATATAATACAGATACAGAACAAAGATAAGAAAAAAAGCATTTGAGGACGGCGGCTGAATGATAAAGGTCACAATCCTCCACACCTGTCCCCGCAGGATCGCATGGGCGTCCAGACAAAGAAATTGATAGTAAAAGCCGGGATTCACCAAATTCAGCACAAATCCCGCGCCATACAGGAGGATAATGTAGCGCATCAGGTTTGGAATGGCATATCTGCCAAATTTTCTCTCAAGCTTATCTAACCAGTTCATGAACGGCTCCTTCCATCTGTTTATACTACGATAATTCTACCCGTTCGCAGAAAATTTGTCAATATAACAACGGACGCAGCCCGTGTATCCGCGGCGGACGCGCCGCCGGTTTCTTTCCCGTATTTGCAATTGTAAATTTGAATTTTTTGTCGTATAATGTAAAGAGTTGTAAAACGCTAGATTACATTTTACCGGGAAAGAGTACATAAATTACATAACAAGGAGTACATATTCATGAGCGGTACAGAATTATATACACTGGGAATCGACATAGGTTCCACAACGGTAAAAATTGCAGTTCTGGACGACTGCAGCGATGTAGTTTTTTCCGATTACGAAAGACACTATGCCAATATTCAGGAGACTCTTTCTGATCTTCTGGGAAGAGCTATCTATACATTGGGACAGATCCGTGTCTCCCCGGTCATTACCGGTTCCGGGGGCCTGTCCCTTGCAAAGCATCTGGAAATTCCCTTTGTCCAGGAAGTTGTGGCGGTATCCACCGCCCTGCAGGACTATGCCCCGCAGACGGACGTAGCTATCGAGCTGGGCGGGGAAGACGCGAAAATTATTTATTTCGAAGGCGGCAATATCGAACAGCGCATGAACGGCGTGTGTGCGGGAGGCACAGGCTCTTTTATCGATCAGATGGCTTCCCTGCTGCAGACTGACGCATCCGGCCTGAACGACTACGCAAAGAATTACAAAGCGCTTTACTCTATCGCTGCGCGCTGCGGCGTATTTGCCAAATCAGACATCCAGCCCCTGATCAACGAGGGAGCGTCCAAAGAGGATCTGGCCGCCTCCATTTTCCAGGCCGTCGTCAATCAAACGATCAGCGGTCTGGCGTGCGGCAAGCCGATCCGCGGACATGTCGCTTTTCTCGGCGGTCCTCTGCACTTCCTTCCGGAATTAAAAGAGGCTTTTATTCGTACGCTGAAATTGGACAAAGAACATGCGATCGCGCCCAAACATTCCCATCTGTTCGCTGCGATCGGGTCCGCGTTGAATTCAAAAAAAGAGCTAAATCTTCCTGTTTCGGAGATTCAGCGCCGCCTGGACGGGAAAATCCAGATGGAATTTGAAGTGGAGCGCATGGAGCCGCTGTTCTCGTGCGAAGCCGACTATCAGGCGTTCATTGACCGCCACGCAAAACACCAGGTTCCCATGGGGGATCTTGCGACCTACAAGGGAAAACTCTTCCTGGGGATCGACGCCGGCTCAACCACCACCAAAGCGGCCCTGGTCGGCGAGGACGGAACTCTTTTATATTCCTTTTATCACAACAATGACGGGAACCCTCTCGGAACGGTCATCGCCGCGATTCAGGACATCTACCGTCAGCTTCCCCGGGATGCTAAGATCGTCCACTCCTGCTCGACCGGATACGGGGAAGCTCTGGTGAAAGCCGCCCTGCTGCTGGACGAGGGAGAGGTAGAAACCGTTTCCCACTACTATGCGGCTTCGTTTTTTGAGCCGGATGTGGATTGTATTCTGGACATCGGCGGCCAGGACATGAAATGCATTAAGATCAAGAACCAGACGGTGGACAGCGTGCAGCTGAACGAGGCCTGTTCCTCCGGCTGCGGTTCCTTTATTGAAACATTTGCCAAATCGCTGAATTATACGGTGGAGGACTTCGCCCACGAAGCGCTCTATGCAGAAAACCCAATCGATCTGGGAACCCGCTGTACCGTGTTCATGAACTCCAAAGTAAAACAGGCGCAGAAGGAGGGTGCCAGCGTATCGGATATCTCCGCCGGGCTGGCATACTCCGTCATTAAGAACGCGCTTTTTAAAGTCATCAAGGTTTCCGATGCATCAGAACTCGGAAAGCACATCGTCGTCCAGGGCGGAACCTTTTACAACAATGCAGTTTTGCGCAGTTTTGAAAAAATTGCCGGATGCGAGGCAATCCGTCCGGATATCGCCGGAATCATGGGGGCGTTCGGAGCCGCCCTGATCGCCAGAGAGCGTTGCCGGGAATGCGAGAATACTACTATGCTCTCCATCGAAGAGATCAATGCGCTGGAGTATCACACCACACTCACCAAGTGCAGGGGATGCACCAACCAATGCCGGCTGACCATAAACCATTTCAGCGGAAACCGGAAACTGATCACAGGAAACCGCTGTGAGCGCGGGATCGGAAAAGAAAAATCCGACCGCACACTTCCGAATCTGTTTGAGTACAAGAACCAGCGGTATTTTGGCTATACCCCGCTGGACGAGGCAAATGCTACCCGGGGATCTATCGGGATTCCGAGAGTTTTGAATATCTACGAAAATTATCCGTTCTGGTTCACTTTCTTTCACAGCCTCGGATTCCGGGTGATCCTTTCTCCCGCGTCCACACGAAAGATCTATGAGCTTGGAATAGAGTCGATTCCCAGCGAATCAGAATGTTATCCGGCCAAGCTTGCCCACGGCCATGTGCAGTGGCTGATCAACGAAGGGGTCCGGCATATCTTCTACCCTTCCGTTCCCTATGAGAGGAACGAGTTTAAAGAAGCCAACAACCATTACAACTGTCCGATCGTTACTTCTTATCCGGAAAACATTAAGAATAATATGGATTCGATCATAGACGGGACCGTAGATTTTATACATCCGTTTCTTTCCTTTGAGAGCGAGGAGACCCTGTCAAAAAGGCTGACGGAGGAACTCTCTGAAAAATTCTCAATTTCGGAAGAGGAAATACGTTCCGCCGTTCACGCCGCATGGATGGAGTTGAATTCGTGCAGGGAGGATATGCGCCGCAAAGGTGAAGAGACGATCGCGTTTCTGGACAGGACAGGCAACCGGGGGATAGTGCTTGCAGGCCGCCCCTACCACGTTGATCCCGAGGTCAACCATGGCCTGCCCGAACTGATCAATTCCTATAATATTGCTGTTTTGACCGAGGACAGCGTGTCCCATCTGCATCCGGCGGAGCATCCTCTGAACGTGATGGATCAGTGGATGTATCACTCCAGGCTGTATGCGGCCGCCAACTATGTCAAGACCAAAGACAATCTGGATCTGATCCAGTTAAATTCCTTTGGATGCGGGCTGGACGCCGTTACCACGGATCAGGTGGCCGACATACTGACAGGTTCCGGCAAGATCTATACTTCGCTGAAAATCGACGAGGTAAACAACCTTGGGGCCGCAAGGATCAGGGTGCGTTCCCTCCTGGCGGCGATCCGCGTCAAGGATCAAAAAAATGAAGACCGGGAAATCCGTCCCGCCTCTATTCAGAAAGTGCCTTTTACAAAAGAAATGCGCAAGACCCATACGATCCTGTGTCCTCAAATGTCGCCGATCCATTTCGACCTGTTGGAACCGGCCTTCCGTTCGGCGGGATATCGCGTGGAAGTCCTTCCTAACGACAACAAGCAGGCGGTAAACATGGGATTAAAATATGTCAATAACGACGCGTGCTATCCGTCCCTGATCGTGGTCGGCCAGATCATGGATGCGATCTTGTCGGGAAAATATGATACGGATAAGCTGGCCGTGATCATTACGCAGACGGGAGGGGGCTGCCGCGCTTCAAACTACATAGGATTTATCCGGCGCGCGCTCAAAAAAGCCGGGTACGAACACATTCCCGTCATCTCAATCAATCTGAGCGGCCTGGAGGGCAATCCGGGCTTTAAGATCACTCCTGCCCTGGTACTCAAAGGAATTTACGCCGCCGTATTCGGAGATATTTTTATGAGATGCGTCTACCGGCTCCGTCCGTACGAGGCACATCCGGGTTCCGTAAACGCTATGCATGAAAAGTGGAAAAAAATCTGTGTGGATTTTGTATCACAGAGATACCCGTCAAGGCGAAAATTCCGAAAGCTGTGCCGGGAGATCATAGAAGATTTTGACCGGAATATTGAACTTCTGGATGTGAAAAAGCCCCGCGTCGGCGTGGTTGGCGAAATCCTTGTTAAATTTCTTCCCGCGGCGAACAACCACCTGGTGGATCTCCTGGAGAGCGAAGGAGCTGAAGCGGTAGTGCCGGATCTTCTGGACTTTCTGCTCTACTGCTTCTACAACCAGAATTTTAAATCTGAGAAGCTTGGGTTCGCCAGGTCAAAGGCAATTGTCGGAAACATGGGCATCCGGCTTCTGGAATGGTTCCGCGCGCCTGCGGTGAAGGCTTTCCGCGCCAGCAAGCACTTTGATCCTCCCGCCCACATCGAGGATCTGGGAAAAATGGCTTCAGAGATCGTCTCTCTCGGCAATCAGACCGGCGAGGGCTGGTTCCTGACCGGAGAAATGCTGGAACTGATCCACAGCGGCGCGACAAATATCGTATGTACGCAGCCCTTCGCCTGCCTGCCGAATCACGTGGTGGGAAAAGGAGTCATCAAGGAAATACGGAGACATTATCCGCTGGCGAATATCGTCGCCATCGACTATGATCCGGGCGCCAGCGAGGTAAACCAGCGGAACCGAATCAAGCTGA
>CANRMH010000003.1 GCA_947631695.1 uncultured Lachnospiraceae bacterium
GGGAAACAGAGCGGACACAAGAGGAATCCCCATGAACCCTACGTTTCCGAACATGGTGCAGGCGTGAAAAGCATTTTTTTCGTTTCCGCTGAGAGCAAATCTTCCGGCCAGAAACCTGCCGAGAAGATAAAGGAGAAAGTACATGACGGCAGACAGAAGGAGAACGGAAAGGGAGTCCAGAAACTGCCGGCGGGTCGCGCCGTTGATCGTGTTGGTGAAAATCATGACGGGCAGAGTCACCTTTGTGATCAGTCTGGAAAATACGTTCAGCCCGTCCTTATTTATAATGCCGGTTTTTACGCAGACGACGCCGATCATCGCGTAAACGATAAAAATAAAGATCTGTTCCAGTACGATAGTAAAATAAGTCATATTGTTTTCTCCTTTATTGTGTTCGGGCCTTCAGATAAGTCCTGAATCCGCCTCAGGATCTCTTCAAAAATAAAATATAACGTCTGCCGCCGCGCCTGTCAATGAGCGTTTTTTCGCAGAAAAAGAAACGAGATATAAAAATTAAAAAATAGGACTTGTCTTTTTATATGTTTTGCGGTAATATAGATGACAGAACGCAAGATATTGTGTAGTACGATTCAAAACATCCAACATTTGGTGGAATGAAGACAGGGAGGAAAACATGGATATTGCAGTAAAAACACGCGTGATCAAGAGGAACGGCGAAGAGGTTGAATTTGATTTAAGCAAGATCATCAATGCGATCGGAAAAGCGAATCATGAGATCGATAATCTTCACAAGCTGAACGAATATCAGATCCGTGCCGTGGCGGATAATATTGCGAAGAAGGTGGAGGAGTCCATGCATGCGGTGAATGTGGAAGACATTCAGGACATGGTGGAAACCGGCATTATGGAGATGCGCGGGTACGAGGTGGCGCAGAAATATGTCCGGTACCGTTATAAGAGGGAGCTGACCAGGAAATCCAATACCACGGACAATGGGATCCTGTCGCTTTTGGAGCATATCAACGAGGAAGTGAATCAGGAGAATTCGAATAAAAATCCGGTCATTAATTCCACCCAGCGCGATTACATGGCGGGAGAGGTGAGCAAGGATTTGTCCAGGCGCGTACTTCTTCCGGAGGATGTTGTGCAGGCGCATGAAGAAGGGATCATCCATTTCCATGATACCGATTATTTTGCCCAGAAAGAACACAACTGCGATCTGATCAATCTGGAGGATATGCTGCAGAACGGAACTGTGATCAGCGAGACGCTGATCGAGAAGCCCCACAGCTTCTTTACGGCGTGCAATGTGACTACGCAGATCGTCGCGCAGGTCGCAAGCAACCAGTATGGCGGACAGTCCTTTACGCTGGCCCATCTGGCTCCGTTTGTGGATATCAGCCGCCAGAAGATCAGGAAGAGCGTGATCGAAGAGCGGACGGAATGCGGGGAAAGCCTGGACGAAGAGATTATCGCGCGGGTGACGGAAAAACGTCTGAAAGATGAGATCAAAAGCGGGATACAGACTATTCAGTACCAGCTGATCACCCTGATGACCTGTAACGGACAGGCGCCTTTCGTAACGGTATTTATGTATCTGGACGAAGTGCCGGAAGGGCAGGAGAGGGAAGACCTCGCCATGATCATAGAGGAAGTGCTGAAGCAGAGAATGCAGGGTGTGAAGAACGAAAAGGGAGTGTGGATTACTCCGGCGTTCCCCAAGCTGATCTACGTGCTGGATGAAGATAATATTACGGAGGACTCCAAGTACTGGCATCTGACGGAATTGTCCGCGAAATGCACGGCGAAGCGTATGGTTCCGGATTATATCTCTGCAAAGATCATGAAGGAACTCAAGCAGGGAGAGATCTATCCATGCATGGGATGCCGCTCTTTCCTGACCGTGGAGGACTCTCAGAGAAACGAAGATGGAAGCCATAAGTTTTATGGAAGATTTAATCAGGGTGTTGTGACGATCAACCTGGTGGATGTGGCCTGCTCCGCGGAGGGCGACATGGACAGATTCTGGGAAATCCTGGATGAAAGGCTGGAATTGTGCCACAGGGCGCTTCGCTGCAGGCATGAACGCCTTCTGGGAACCGTTTCCGACGTCGCTCCGATCCTCTGGCAGAACGGTGCGCTGGCCCGTTTGAAGAAGGGGGAGAAGATCGACAAACTGTTGTATAACGGATACTCCACGATCTCTCTGGGCTATGCGGGCCTCTATGAGATGTGCATGAGGATGCTCGGAAGATCCCATACCGACCCGGCCGCAAGGCCGTTTGCACTGGCGGTGATGCAGCGCCTGAACGACAAGTGCAAGGAATGGAAAAATGCTGAAAATATCAGTTATTCTGTATACGGTACGCCGATGGAATCCACCACGTATAAATTTGCGAAGTGTTTGCAGAAGCGGTTTGGAATCATCAAGGGAGTGACAGATAAGAATTATATTACGAACAGCTATCATGTCCATGTGTCGGAGGTCATCAATGCGTTTGACAAACTGGAATTTGAAGCTGAGTTCCAGAAATTATCTCCGGGAGGCGCGATCAGCTATATTGAAGTGCCGAACATGCAGAATAATATTCCGGCGGTACTGTCCGTGATGAAGTTCATATACGATCATATCATGTACGCGGAATTGAACACGAAGAGCGATTACTGTGAGAACTGCGGCTACGACGGAGAGATCCAGATCACGGAGGACGCATCCGGAAAGCTGGTCTGGGAATGCCCGAACTGTGGCAACCGGGATCAGAATAAAATGTTTGTGGCAAGAAGGACCTGCGGTTATATCGGAACTCAGTTCTGGAATCAGGGAAGGACCCAGGAGATCAAAGACCGGGTGCTTCATCTGTAGAAACGAGGCGTTTATGTATTACGGGAATATCAAAAAATATGATATCGCGGACGGCCCGGGAGTCAGGGTCAGCCTGTTTGTCTCCGGCTGCAGGCATCACTGCAAGGGATGCTTCAATGCCGAAACGTGGGATTTCAAGTACGGAAATCCCTACACGGAAGAGACGGAACGGGAAATTCTGGAAGCGCTGAAGCCCTCTTATATAGAGGGCTTTTCCCTGTTGGGCGGCGAACCGTTCGAGCCGGAGAATCAGAGAGAGCTGGTAAAGCTTTTGCGGAAAGTAAAGGAGAGGTACCCTGAAAAGACCGTCTGGTGTTATACCGGTTATCTGTACGACAGAGATCTGGCGGAGGGTGGAAGCGTATTCACGGAAGTGACGGAGGAAATGCTCTCCTTCATCGACGTGCTGATCGACGGGGAATTTATCGAGGCCCAGAAAGACCTGACGCTGGAATTCAGGGGCAGCAGGAACCAGAGGATCATTCACCTGCGGTAAACACATTTTACAAAGCAAAACAAAATCTGTATAATGGAATATAAAAAAGGAGGGAAAACAGGAATATGAAAACAGGGAAAAAGTTATTCGCGGCGGTTCTGACCGTGAGCATGATCCTTCCGGCGTCGGTCAGCCTGGCGGCGGACCGGGACAGCAGAGCGGCTCTTCCGGAACCATACTATGCATTTACGTTTGAGGGGAATGTGGACGGCGGCAAGGTTGCGAGCGAGGGAAGCAAAGCCGGAGCCGAGGCTGTGATCGGCGGAAGCGGACAGGGGCTTGGCGTGGTCTATGACAGCGAGCTGGAGTCGAAGGTTCTGAATCTTCCGGGCGGCGGCCTGGGACAGGGCTATCTGGATCTTCCGGACGAGATGTACGGCGAAGTGACGGATTCGGGATTCGCCTATTCGTTCTGGCTGAACGTGGATTCCAATGCCGGCCAGTATAACCGGGTGTTTTCCTCTGCTCCGATCGCATTCAATTCCGACAATGGAGGTACCGGATGGAACGCTCCGGAATTTACATTTGTGGCCGGACTGGAAGGCGCGGCCGACATGGGAGACGGACAGGCGGGGTACAATACTTCCGCGATGCTCTCCGACCGCGGCACCCAGATGAAGCTGGTGTGGGACAGGCAGCCGGCGAGAGGCCGCTGGCAGTATGTGACCGTGAGCGTATCGCCTTCTTCCTATGACGTCTATCTGGACGGCGAGAAGGTAGGGATAACGTACGACCGGAACAACAATATGAGAGAGGTTCTGGCCGCGCTGTTCCAGGATCAGGCGGCGGAACTGAAGACATATACGAACAACGCTATCGGGCGCTCCGTGTACACGACGGATGCCGATCTGAAGGCGAAGGTCGACGATTTCCGCTTTTATACCACGGCGCTGACGGCGGAGCAGGCGAAGGCCGTCTACGACAGCTATGAAAGGGAAATCCAGGAACCGGTTCCGACCCTCCGGTTTGACGCGTCCGGGGACACGGGAGACATCCTTCACGGATCTACCGGTTTCCTGTACGGGGTCAGCGAGGTGAATGTGCCGTCTATGGATCTGATCCAGGCGATCCGGCCGAAGATCCTGGTACAGAAAGCGGCCGACGGGCAGCAGCATCCTTCCGGGGACGGCTACCGGCTGTCCGATTATTTACACAGCGCGGGCGTGGAAAATGTACAGATCTATCTTCAGGACTATTATCTGGAGTGGCCGTACGAGTCGAAGGGCATTGACGACTACAATAAGAAAGTGAAGAGCATTGTGACAAAGATGCTTGACGGACTGACGGACGAGGAAGTTGCGGGTTACAGCTTTGTGATCTTCAATGAGCCGGACTCCATCTGGTACGGCGGAGATATCAGCCGGATGTGCGAGGACTGGCTGAAGATCTATACGACTCTGAAGGAGATCCATCCGGACGTCAGGGTGGCGGGACCGAACTTTGCGGGATTCCCGGAGAGTTCTTTCCGGACGTATTTTGAATTCTGTGCGCGAAACAACTGCCTTCCGGACTATGTGACCTGGCATGAACTGAGCAAGGGCAGCCTGACGGCGTTTGAGGGTCATCTGGAATTCGTTCAGGGCCTGATCGACCGGTATTATAAGGACAGTGATATAGAACCGACCATTTTCATCAATGAGACGGTCAACTTTGACGATATCGGCAATCCGGGAGCGCTGGTGAACTGGATCTCTCTCTTCGAGGAGAAGAAGACCTGCGCGTCCCTGCCTTACTGGGGGCTGGCGAACAGTCTGAACGAGCTGGCGGCGGACGCCAATAAGCCGAACGGCGCGTGGTGGGTATATAAATGGTATGCGCAGATGACCGGAAAAACGGTTCCGATGACTTTGCAGAATGTGGCGGCTCCGGGTCCTTATGGGAGACTGTACGGACTGACCAGCGTGGACGCGGAAAATAAAACGATCCATACTCTTTTCGGCGGACAGGCCGGTCAGCAGACGATCCAGATCCAGAAGATCAAAAGTACGGAGATTTTTAAGAACGTGGACAGCGCTCATGTAAAGATTTACAGCACGAAATATACGGGTCATCAGGGATTTGCGGACGAGATCCCGGTAGAATTCGAGGGCAATCTCGCGTTTACCGGCGACGATCTGATCTTTGCGGTTCCGGATGCGGAGCTGATGGATGCGTATTACGCGGTGATCACTCCGGCGACGGACGATACGGTGACGACGATCGCCGACTATGAGAAAGAGAAGTGGGAACAGACTTATGAGGCGGAGGATGCGCAGCTGCTCGGAAATGCGCGGGCGTTTACCAAGACGGGCGGCGATCTGGCCCGGTCCAACCGCGCAGAGGTCGGCGCGATGAATCAGGAGGGGGACGGCGTCCGCTTCGAGGTGGATGTTCCGAAGGACGGCGTCTACCGCTTAAATGTGTACTATTCAAATCAGGCGCCGCAGGTGGATCCGCTGACGCTGAAATATGTGGCGAGCGGCGGACAGAACCGCGCCATCGGCGCAATCTCCACCCATACCCTGAGCGTGGATGGGAAGGAGATTCAGGACCTGAACTACGATTCTACGGTAAAATGGGGATATTACAACTACAAGACGGTGTACCTGCAGCTCGCGAAGGGCAGCCACAGTATTCAGCTCGCTTATAAGGGAGAAAATCAGAACCCGAAGGAGGATAACTCCAAGCTGTGTGCGTTGCTGGATAAGATCGACCTGACCTATGAGCCGGACACGGCCGCTAAGCTCGTGGTGGAGCCGGAGGAACTGGCGGGCCTTCACGACGGCTTTACCTTCCGTCAGAGCGCGGAAAGTACGGGAGCGGGATATGTGGAAGGAAGCGGGGATTACATTTTCTATGTAAATGCTCCGAGAGAAGGTTACTATACCGTTCAGACAAAGGGAAGCGGCAGCGCCGCGCTGAGCAGGGGAGTTATGCTGTATGCGAAGGACGCGAAAGCACAGTCCGACGTCGGGATCGGCTGGCAGAAGCTTTTGGATGTAAAATTAGGATCCGGATCAGCGGGGGCCGTTTATTTGGCGGCTGGAATGAACCGGATGAAATTTGGCGGAGATTCTCTCAAGCTGGACCAGATCACCTTTACAGAGGATACGAAGCTGACGGAGGAGAACCGGACGGTGATTGAGGCGGAGGATGCGCAGCTGACCGGTTCCGGCGCGAACGATGGTTATCAGTATCTTCCGGGACAGAGCAAAATCCCCGAGGTGATTAACAACGCGTATGCTTCCGGTGGAAAAGCGGTGGAAGGGTTCCGCGGAGGACTGGATAATCAGCTGGCGTTTAAGGTGCAGGCGCCGAAGGAGGGAAATTACCGGCTGTCGATCACTTACTCTAACGATGAATCCGCTCCGGTGATGAAGACAGAATCCGGCGGAAACTACGTGCATCCTTACAACACCGACCTGGTGGAGCGGTACGCGCAGATTGCGGTCAACGGCGGCGAGCCTCAGACGGTGTACTTTAGAAATACATTCTGCTGGGACGTCTGGCATGACGCGGTGGTGGACGTCACGCTGAAGAAAGGGGAAAATACGATCGTTCTGAGCAACGATAATTCCTACAAATTCAGTTCCGTGCAGGATGATTTTACGCCGAGATTTGATCAGTTCAGGGTGGCGCCGTGCGCGCTGGCTGAAGAAGAACCCGGAGTGAAGGTTGACGAATATTTTACCGACGTGACGCCGGCCGATGAGAAGACCCAATGGCCGGTACCGGAGATTCAGGATGTCTTTGACCGCGGAATTATGAGCGGCTACAAGGATGCAAATGGAAATCCGACTCATGAATTCGGCACTAAGGCTCCTCTGAGCCGCGCCCATTTCGCACTGACCCTGTGGCGCGCGGAGGCGTTGGAGAACAACGGGACAGCGCCCGAGCCGGAGGGCGAAGCAATAAGTTTTGGCGATATATCGGAAATGACGCAGGAGATCAAGGATGCTGTCGCGTGGGCGAGCAGCGCGGGGATCGTCAACGGCTACAAGGATGAACAGGGGGAACTGACCGGAAGCTTTGGCCCTTCGAATCCTATAAACCGCACGGAGATGTCTCTTATGCTGAAGCGGTATGCGAAGCATAAAGGCTACGACGGCGCGCAGATACCGGACGACGTGCTGAACGGCTACAAGGATCTGGATCAGATTAACCCGTATGACGGCGGGGAATCCAGGGAAGCGCTGAAGTGGGCGGTGGCCAACAAGATCATTATAGGAGAGGCAAATTCTCCGTTCCTGGAACCGGAAGGAGTGGTGGACCGTGCGAGATGCGCGACCTTCCTGAGCAGATTCCTGAAGAATATAGCGGAAAAATAAACGGTCGGATTTGCTATCGACGCATAAGGAAGTAATTTGAAAACGACAGTTAATTTCAACCATAAGGGTATTGGCAAAGGCAAAAGCAAAAGACAGCATAGAAGGTAGAAATATCTTCTGTGCTGTCTTTCTTTCTATCCCAAAAATAATCGTGAAGGCTCTGCACCACCTATTGCATCCACTCGCTATTGGCGGCAGACCACTGTTCAATAAATTCTTTGTTTTCAACTGTTGCTGTAAACGGTTTTTTCAAAAATGCTTTTATTGTTTTTAGTACGGTGCTGTAATCATCTGTTTTGATATCTATTTTTCGAACAAAGGCTTTCCATTTTTTCTGCATTGCGCCGTCTCTGTCAAAGCCCATTACCTGTTCAAACTGTTCAACTGTAAAGGCGTGTCCACGGTTTTCAAACGTTTTTTTGAGCGCTTCGGACAACACCTTGCCATCGAAATCAAATTTATTGGCAAGATAGTAAATATCATAATAATCCTTCATTCTGCTGGAAAACTCCATAAGGCTCAGGATAGCATCAATTTTCTCGGCAATAGTTGTTTCAAGAGAATATGTATTTACCGTCGGGGCGTCAAAGTCAGAAAGCTGTGTCGGGATTTTTCGTCTTTCCTGCTCTGGTACGATTACATCCCCAACGCCGAAATCAATGCTGAACGGTGTTTTAGTGTTTTTAATGCGAGCGACTACCGATGCGCCGATACCCGCATATTTTTTGGCAATGGCAATAGGGGCGACATCTTTAATCTCAAAAGTGATAAAATCGTTTCCGGTAGGTATTGCAACAATTTCCTCCAACACGGTTTTTAACCGCTCCGGCGTATTTGGTATCTGGCGAAGCAAAAAGTCCACATCAACCGTCACTCGGCTGTCAAAGTCGGTAAGGGAATAGAGAAACAATCCGCCTTTCAGCACAAGATTTTCAGCATATTTGGATTTTTCCAAACGTCGCAGAAATTCCTCTTGGCAAAAGAGTTGCAGACAAAGCTGATAACTTCTTCCGCTTTCGGCAGCCTTGTTTTTCAGTCGTGCAAGCACGGATGCAGCAATATCAGCCATTGAGCAATACCTCCATTAAATTTATAACCTTTGCATATAGCTTCATCTCTTTTGCATATTTAGAAAGGTTGGCAAGATTTTTATTTTTATCTGCGGCGTAAGCGTTGACTGCTTTATTAAAAGTTTCGCTGTCAAGTTTTGTGCGGTACTTAAAGCAATCACATATTGTACGCTCACGGTCGTACACAGGAAGCTCCACACCGTTAAAGTTGTCTGTCGATTTTCCGATTTGCAAAAAGTCCTTTTGAATATAGTAAGCCTTAATCGAAAATTCATCTATTTTCTTTATGGCACGGGACGCAGTTCTTGGTACGGCAATAGACCATTTACGAGGAGCATAATCACTATACCCATAATGAAATAAGGCAGACTCAACGCAAACAATTCCTTGTGGAAGAAGCTCTTGTATTAATTGCTCTTCCGTTATTTGATTACTGTTAGGAAGTTGATAAAAACCTCGCCTGATTCTTTCAATAAAACCATCTTTACAAAGTGCCGCCACCTCATAATTCTTCATACCCGCCGCGGTAAAGTCGGCGGTTTTTGCTATGCCGCCATTATTTATAATCACCTTTTGTGCAATTTCTTTTTTGTTCAAGGAAACACCAACTTTCTACACGCAAATCTAAAATATTGTACGCACTTATTGTATCGTAGGGTAAGAGCAAATGCAATAGTTAAGGGCATACAGATTACAGATTTTGCGTGTAATTCGTAGTTTTTTATATCCGGAGTACAGGAAAATTTTATTAGGAAAAAAAGGAAAGCATTGAAAAAATGCCAGCTATCATATACAATAGAGAAGCGGTGGGAGCCGCGCACATAGAATATGTTGAGAGAATGTTAAAAATATGAGAACACAGTGAGGAGACGGATATGAAAAAAATAAAAAAATTTCTTGCAGGAATCCTGGCGGCCGCATTGACGGTTTGCATGTCTTACGTGCCTGTATGCGCGCGTGATATCGGCGATCTGGACAAGATAGAAATCCTGCTCGGCGCAAGTGAAGAGCTGACTTTTTCTTCTGACGGAGAAGTGCTGTCATGGAGTTCCGATTATGCCGATATTGCGGAGTGTTCGGAGGAAAGCCATGAATTTGCCGGAGATGGAGCCGTCATAAATAAATTTACAGTGACGGGGAAGAGCGCCGGCACGGCGAAGTTGTACGGCCGCGCGCCGTTGTCCGGAATGGTCCGCAAAGAACTGGAGGTAACCGTACTGCCGTATGAGGACATCCAGTGTCAGGGAAGAGTATTTGAGTTCTATATTTCGGATACGGTAAACCAGGAATACAGATTTGAGTGTCAGGACGCCGATATTACCGCGAATCTGGTGCGCGGAGGCGGCAACGGATTAGGCCCGGAGTATCAGTATTATAAAGTCTATGAACTTACGGTCAATACTCTGGGAGAGCATACAATAGTTTATACCGGAACAGAGACGGAAATTCCCAGGGAGTACAAGGTCCTTATCCGCGTACACAGCTGGGACGAGGGACAGGTTGTAAAGGACGCGACCTGTACCGGCCAGGGAGAAAAGTCCTATACCTGTCAGGTCTGCGGAGAAAAAAAGACGGAGAATACGGAACCTCTGGGACATGAGTGGGATGTAAATTATACGGTGGATCGGGAATCGACCTGCAAGGAGCAGGGAAGCGAATCCCGTCATTGCAGCCGCTGCGGGGAAAAGGGAGAGAGCAGGCTCCTCCCGCTGTCACAGGAGCATACCTGGGACGATGGGAAGATTACCGGCGACGCGACCTGCACCGACCAGGGAGAAAAAACCTACACCTGCCAGGTCTGCCAGATCACAAGGACGGAGAAGACAGAGGCCCTCGGGCATGACTGGGATACGGAGTATACGGTGGATCAGCCGGCGACGTACACGAAGGAAGGTTCCGAGTCTATACACTGCAGGCGGTGTAACATTGGAAAGGAGGCAAGGACCATTCCGACGGCGGAATTGCCCTTTGCCGACATGAAGAAGGACAAAGAAGGGCAATGGTATTATCCGTACATCGCAAGCGTCTTTGAAAAGAAATTGATGCAGGGGAAGAGCGAGACGGATTTTGGAGTTGTGGACAATTTAAGCCGGGCGCAGTTTGCGGTGATCCTGTACCGGATGGCGGGCGGAGACGACAAGACGGGAGACCTCCAGCCGGAGGGTGACATCAGGGAATTTCCGGACGTGGACTATGGCGATGGAAATTGCTTCTACCGTTATGCAGTAAAGTGGGCAGGCAGCGTGGGCATTATCCAGGGATATAAGGATACAGGAATGTTCGGCGCGGGCGACCCTATCACCAGGGAGCAGATGGCGGCGATGATGTACCGCTATGCAAAGTATAAGGAATATACTTTGACGGCGTCCTTTGATCTGGGGAGTTTTCCGGATGGAAGCGCCGCCGACGGAAATATCCGAGAGCAGCTGGAGTGGGCTGTGGGAGCCAAACTCATTACCGGGAACCAGCACGAAGGGAGTCCGAACACCCTGGATCCTCAGGGATGGACCACACGCGCGGCGTGCGCGGCGATTATCGACCGATTTTATAAGAATACGGATCTGTTTTAAATGATCTGTGAGAAGAGATATGGCAGACGGCCGGGGATACAGTCCCCGGCCTTTTCACATTTTTTTCATAGTTTTAACAAGGTTTGGTCATACTCCCGATGCTATACTGAATCTGACTCAAGCGCAGCCCGGGCGGCTGCGGGAAAATGATCAGGAGGGCAAAAAAGAAAATGTATATTTTTAAGGACGCGTTAAGGAGCATAGGACGTTCCAGGGGGAGAAATATTCTGATAGGGATCATTATTTTTGTGATTGCGGTTTCTTCCTGCGTGGCGCTTTCCATCGGGGAAGCGGCCGGGCAGGCAAAAGAGAACGGTATGGAACAGCTGGAGATTACCGCGCAGATTATGATGAACCGGCAGGCTATGATGTCCGGGCAGGAGGACCGCGAATCGATGCGTGATGCGCTGATGAATATGGAAGAACTGTCTCTGGAGGAAATGCAGCAATATGCAAAGTCCGACGATGTGAAAAGCTTTTACTATACGATATCCGCTTCGCTGAACGCCGGGGAAGGCCTGGAGGCGGTAGACGTCAGCGGAAATTCTGATTCCGAGGAGGATACGTCGCAGGAGTCCGGTCAGGCTGAGCAGTCCGCGCGGACGCAGGCAGAGGCGCAGGGTGCGGCGCCCGCGCAGGAGCCGGGATTCGACAACAATGGGAACATGCAGGATGCGGCTGCGGGCGGTCCGGACGAGGGCATGAGAGGCGGCCGGATGGGTATGCAGGGGGATTTTACCGTCACGGGATACAGTTCCGACGAGGCAATGAAGGATTTCCTGAACGGAAACAGCAGCATATCCGAGGGGTCGATGTTTGATGAGAATGATCAGGAAAATCAATGTATCATAAGCAGTGAACTGGCATTGTACAATGATCTGGATGTGGGGGATACCGTGACTCTGGCAAATCCCAACGATGAGGAAGAGACATATACATTCACGATCAGCGGGATATATGAGAACAAGGAGACGTCCGATTCCGCCGGGAGCATGATGGGCAATTTCTCACCGGCGTTCTATGCAGCGAATCAGATCTACACAAGCTATGAGAATATCAGCGCGGTGGCGGAGACGTCGCAGGCCGGTGCGGAAGTGACGACGGACGAAAATACGGGAATGGAATTTTCCACGGCGATCCGTTCACAGGTGAACGGTACCTATACGTTTGCGTCCATGGAGGATTATGAAGCGTTCAAGGAGGAGACGGAAGAAAAGCTGGGGGAATATTACACGGTGACATCCAACGACGTGACGTCCTATGAGCAGAGCCTTTTGCCGCTGGAAAATCTAAGCAGGTACGCCGCGTGGTTTCTCGCCATTGTCCTTGTGATCGGCGGGATCATTCTGGCCGTGCTGAATATTTTTAATATCCGTGAACGCAAATATGAGATAGGAGTCCTTGCGGCGATCGGAATGAAGAAATGGAAGATCGCGGCGCAGTTTATTCTGGAACTGTTGTGTGTGACGTTCCTTTCGGTCATTCTCGGAACGGGAGTCGGCGCGGTATCTTCCGTGCCTGTGACAAACCAGCTTCTGAAGCGGCAGATTGCGAGTGTGGAAACGGTATCGGAGGAGCGGGAGCAGAATTTCGGCAGAATGCCGGGAAATGGTTTTCAGAAAGATCAGATGGACGGCGCTCCCGGAATGGGCGGCGGGCCGATGGGAGGCTTCGGTATGGGCGGAGGAACGGCTGCGCAGGAACCGGGAAATCCGGCGGCAAATTATATTTCGCAGGTGAGTTCGGCAACGAATTTCAATGTGGTGCTGCAGCTGATAGGGATCGGAATTTTGCTGACGGTCGTATCCGGGTGCGTGGCGATTGTTTTTATTCTGAGGTACGATCCTCTCAGGATATTAAGCAGCAGGGATTAGGAGGAAAGAACAGATGAGTATATTAAAGCTGGAGAACGTAAGTTATCGCTATGCGGACGGAGGGAAACCCGTTCTGAATCACATTTCATACGAATTTGAGAAGGGGAAGGTATATAGTGTTGTAGGCCGGTCCGGCGCGGGCAAGACGACCCTGTTGTCGCTGCTGTCCGGCCTTGCGTCTCCCACGGAGGGAACGATCCTTCTGGAAGGAAACGATATAGAGCAGATTGACAGATACGAGTACAGAAGCAGGTACGTGGGGGTCATTTTCCAGAGTTTTAACCTCCTTCCCAAACTGACGGCTATGGAGAATGTGATCCTGTCGATGGATATTTCAGGAAAGAAACAGAAGAATAAGAAGGAACGCGCGGCGAAGCTCCTTGAGAAGATGGGACTGAGCGGCGATGAGATGACAAGAAGGATCCTGAAGCTTTCCGGGGGCCAGCAGCAGCGGGTCGCGATCGCGAGAGCGCTTTCCTACGATCCCGAGATTATTCTGGCGGACGAACCGACAGGGAATCTGGACGGGGAGACGCAGAAAGAAATGATAGAAATTTTCCGGAGGCTGGCCCATGAGGAGCAGAAATGCGTGATCCTTGTCACGCATTCTCCGGAGGTCGCGAAGGCGTCGGATGAGGTCTATGAATTGTAATATGCGGCGATAAAGCTGCGCAACACAAAAATGGATGCCTTATCTTCTGTGAATTGACTTTTTTCCCGTTCACATTTATAATAGACGAATGACATGCGCCATGCGAAACGCGTGGAAATATGGGGAGAAAGGATAGGAATCATGGCGGAACGAATTACAGGGCGTACAGAACTGATCGGATTGATGGCATATCCGATCCGGCATTCCAATTCACCGGCGATGCACAATGAAGCGTTTGCATATCTGGGGCTGGACTATGCCTATCTTGCTTTTGAAGTGGATAATGATGCTTTGGAGGACGCAGTCAGGGGACTGCGTGCTCTTCGTATGGTGGGATGTAACGTATCCATGCCAAATAAGATGCTGATCAGGCAATACCTGGACAGACTGTCCCCCGCCGCAGAGTTATGCGGAGCGGTTAACACGGTTGTGAACGAAAACGGGGTGCTGACCGGGTACCTCACAGACGGGATCGGATACATGCGGTCTCTTAAGGACAGCGGCGTGGATGTGATCGGAAAGAAAATAACGGTCGCGGGAGCGGGAGGAGCGGCGACGGCGATCGAGATACAGGCGGCGCTGGACGGAGTCGCGGAGATTTCCATTTTTAACATCAGGGATGAATTCTGGGAAAATGCGCAGGCGACGGTAAAGAAGATCAGGGAGAGAACGAACTGTAAAGCGACGCTGTACGATCTTGACGATCTCGACAGACTGAAGCGGGAAATGGAGGATTCCTGCCTTTTTGTGAACGCGACCAGCGTGGGCATGAAGCCGATGGAGGGGCAGACGTTCATTCCCGATCAGTCCTTCTTCCGCCCGGATTTGATCGTTACCGACGTGATCTATTCCCCGAAGGAGACGGCAATGCTGCAGATGGCCCGGAAGGCGGGATGCAGGACGATCAACGGCCTGGGGATGATGCTGTTCCAGGGCGCCGAAGCTTTTAAGCTCTGGACCGGGAAGGACATGCCCATCGCGCATATGAAGAAGATACTGGGCATGCAGGAGGAAGAGGACAGATGAATCCGGTTGTAGTCAGAAATGTGAGGATCGGCGAGGGGATCCCGAAGATCTGCGTTCCGGTTGCGGAGAGGACGGAGGCAGGGATCCTGAAGGCGGCGAAAGAGATATGCGGGGTTCCCGCCGATATTGTGGAATGGAGAGCCGACTGGTTTGAATCTGTCTCCGATCCGGAAAAAGTGACGGATATACTGCGAAAGCTGCGTGAAATACTGGATGAGAGGCCGATCCTGTTTACGCTTCGGACCGCGGCGGAAGGCGGAGAGGCGGCGGTTCGCACAGACGAGTACATAAGGCTGAACAAAACGGCGGCCGCTTCGGGGGAGGCCGATTTGCTTGACGTGGAACTTTTTGCGGAGGATGAGGCAGTAAGAGAACTGGTCGCCGACGCGCATGCGCAGGGAGTGAGGGTGGTAGCGTCCAACCATGATTTTAAGGGAACGCCGGAAAAAGAAGAGATTTTGCGGCGGCTTTGTAAGATGCAGGAGCTGGATGCGGACATTTTGAAGATAGCCGTTATGCCGGAGGCTCCGAGAGATGTGCTGACGCTGCTTGCGGCGACGGAAGAGATGACGTCTTCGCATGCCGACAGGCCGGTCGTCACGATGTCCATGTCCGGAACCGGGGTGATCAGCCGGATTTGTGGGGAAGTGTTCGGGTCCGCTCTGACATTCGGCTTTGCGGGACGGGCCTCCGCGCCGGGACAGGTCGGCGCCGGGGATCTGAACCGAATCTTACAATTATTGCATAGGAGTGTGAGGATATGATGGGAAAAGCGGTAAAATGGCTGGACGAGTATCTGGAAGAGAGCCTTCTGGTATGTTTTCTGGCTTTGATGACGGTGATTATGGGAATACAGGTTTTTTCCAGATACGTGCTGGGCGCGTCCCTCTCCTGGTCGGAGGAGATCACAAGGTATCTGTTTATCTGGTCCGGTTTTATCAGCGTCAGTTATTGTATCAAAAAATGTCTTTCGATCAAAATCCAGCAGTTCATAGAGATGTTCCCCAGAAGAGGAAAGGCGTTGTTCAGACTGCTGAATCTTACTTTGGAACTGATCGTCTTTTTGTATTTGATCCCGTTTGCGTTCGCCTATCTTCGATCGGCGGTGGAGAGCGGCCAGGTGAGTCCGGCATGCCGGATACCGATGTATTATATTCAGGCCGCGCCGTTTGTGAGCTTTATTCTGGCGGCGGTGCGGATCATCCAGAGATGGTTTGGAGAATTTCGTGAGATAAAAAGCGCGGGAGGTGAGAGGTAGGAATGTCTGCAGTAGCTGTTTTTTTGATTTTTGTAGTATGTATGGTCATCGCGATTCCGATCTCGATCTCCCTGGGGATCGCATCGATCCTGCCGGGGGCGTTTGACGCGTCGTTTACGGCGAGCGCCCAGTACGTGGTCCGCTCCATGCTGGGCGGTATCGACAGTTTCCCGCTTCTTGCGGTTCCGATGTTCGTTCTGTCCGGAATTGTGATGGCAAAGGGCGGGATCTCCAGAAAATTATTTGACGTTTTTGCATTTTTCCTGGGGAAACTGACGGCGGGAATGCCGTGCGCGGTGATCGTGACCTGCCTGTTCTACGGCGCGATTTCCGGCTCCGCGCCCGCGACGGTTGCGGCGGTCGGGAGTATGACGATCCCCATCCTGTCCAATCTGGGATACGATAAGAAATTTTCCACCGCGCTGGTCGCGGTCGCAGGGGGACTGGGCGTGATCATTCCTCCCAGCATTCCGTTTATTATGTACGGAATGGCGTCGGGGCAGTCTGTGAGCGACCTCTTTATGGCGGGGATCATTCCGGGGCTTCTGATTGGGGCGCTTTTGATGATCTATGCGGTTTACTATTGCAAAAAGCACGGGGAGGACAAGGAGAAAATTGACTTTGTGATCGGCGAACTGCACCGGAAAGGGCTGGCGAAGGTTTTGAAGGAAAGCTTTTTCGCGCTGCTAAGCCCGGTGATCATTCTGGGATGCATCTATTCCGGGATCGCCTCCCCGACGGAGGCGGCGGTGATATCGGTGTTCTATGCGCTGATCGTCAGCCTGTTCATCTACCGTACCATTCGCATAAAGGAAATCTGGGGGATCCTGACGGAAGGGGTCCGGACTTACAGCCCGCTTCTGTTCATCCTGGCGGCGTCCACCGCGTTTTCAAGAGTTTTGACGCTGATGCAGGTTCCCCAGCAGGTGAGCGCATGGATATCCGGCCACTTCACAAATACGGTCGTGCTGCTTCTGATCATCAACCTGTTCCTCCTTCTTGTGGGAATGGTGATGGATACGACGCCGGCAATCTTGATCCTGTCGCCGATCCTTTTGCCGATCGTTGTGAATATCGGGATGAACCCGATCCATTTCGGCGTGATGATGGTAGTCAATCTGGCGATCGGATTCGTGACGCCGCCAATCGGGGTCAATCTGTTTGTGGCAAGCTCGCTTACGGAGATACCTGTGATGGACGTAGCAAAGAAAGCGATGCCTCTGATCGGATTCTTCCTGGCGGCTCTGCTGCTGATTACGTTTATACCGGCGATCAGCCTGGCATTGCTATAGGAGGGTGGATGATGAGTAAGAGACGGATGAAAATAATGGGACTTGCAGGGATCCTGGCCGGCATTGCACTCCTGGCGGGCGGATGCGGCGTACAGGATCAGGCAGAATCGGGCCAGCGCTACGCGTGGCCGCTCGGGACGGCGAGTCCGGAGGATACGGTAACCCAGCTGTATGCGGAGAAGTTCGCGGAGGAAGTGGCGGATCTAAGCGGCGGACAGATGAAGATCCAGGTGTACCCAAACAGTACGCTCGGCGGGGACAGGGAGCTTCTGGAGACCTGCAAGGACGGGGATATCCCGTTTGTCGTGCAGAATACAGCTCCGCAGGTCACTTTCCTGCCCGACACGGCGATATTCGATATGCCCTGCGCCTTTGATTCCATAGAGGAAGTGCGGGCCTGCGTAGATGATGAAGAATTCTACGGTCTGATGGAGGAAGTGTACAAAAAGGGCGGTTACAAACTGTTGGGATATGCGGATCAGGGATTCCGCGTCATGTCCACCAACAAGGAGATCAAGACGGCGCAGGATTTTAAGGGGCAGAAAATCCGGACGATGGAGAATTCCTTCCATATGGATTTCTGGAAAAAACTGCAGGCCAATCCCACGCCTATGACTTTCAGCGAGGTGTATATCGGCCTCCAGCAGGGAACGATCGACGCGCAGGAGAATCCCTACGAGGTGATCGTATCCAGCAGGCTGTACGAACAGCAGGATTATGTGGTGGAGACGAACCACCTTCCCCATATGCTCTCCCTGATCGTGAGCGATGAATTTTATGAAAACCTGACAGAAGAACAGCAGGAGATCATCGACCGGGCGGCGGAGATCGCCAAAGAGTATGCGAGGGAGCAGTCCGACCTGAGGATCTCCGAAAGAATCGCTCTGATCGAGGAAAGCGGGACAAAAATCGTGAAGCTGGACGACGATGTGAAAGAGGAGATCCGCGCCCTTTCTCAGGATGTGTATGAGGAAATCGCAGATTCCGTGTCGGAAGAGATCATGGAAGCGTATATAAAGAATTCCAGTATTGAACGATGATTTGACGCAAAATGTGGACATCACAGGAAAAAAATGCTAGAATAAACCCGTAGCGTAAAAAGTGCATATCAGGAGGAGGGTTATTATGCAGCTGAAAGGTAAAATGTATTTAAAAGTAATAGGTATCCTGTTCATCATTGGCGCAGTATTTTCCATTATAGGAGCTTTTGCTCTCTTTGCGGGCGGGACTGCCCTGAAGGTTAGCGGAGTGGACGGCGCTGACACGATCGCTTTTATCACAGGCATCATTTTGCTGGCGGAGGGAGTTTTGCGCATGGCTGCCGGAGTGATGGGCGTAAAGCACTGCAATGATTCGGAGAAAGCGGGAACCCTGTTTAAGCTGGGTATCGCCGTTATCGTGTTTGCGGTGGCAGCTAATATTCTCGATTTTGTAATTGCCGGACAGGTAAAGGGAACCGAGATCGTGAGCTGTCTGATCAGTTTGATCCTTCCGATTCTGTTCGTTTACGGCGCAAAGCTGAATCAGGAAGCGTAGCGGATATCTGCGAAACGCTCGGATAAAAAGAAAAAGAGGGAGGGCGGAGCCTGACGATTTGTTCAGGCCCCGCCCTCCCTTTGTGCATATGGGCAGGCTATCTGATCGGCAGAGCGTTCTGTATTTTCTCCACGCCCTCGCCGATGATTCCGCTGGTTCTTGCGATCGATTCCTGCACGGAAGAGGAAATCCCGGGCAAGCCGGTCTCGGTCTCGATAGTCTCAGGATGATCCAAAGGAAGGACATAGTATTCCGAGCCGTTAGCCTGAGAGTAATACACCCAGGTGGGGACGAAATCCATCTTTGTCAGCGAAACTTCCCCGTCCGCATTCCGGGTCAGGGAAAGCGTTACCATGACGCCGTCCTCGGTATATCCGTCCGGCCGCTGATCGATGTACTGCCTGCGCTGGTTGGACAGGTGGTTTCCGATGGCAAACGCGCATGGCATCTGATGGGAACCGTCCGAGCTGGTAAACAAGTCAACCGGCTGGATCACATGGGGGTGGCTGCCGATCAGCGCATTGACGCCCAGGTCGCACAGCTTCTGCGCGATTTCCCGCTGTACCTGGGACTCCTGCGTCTGGTATTCAATGCCCCAGTGCATATAGGCGAGGATATATTCCGCGCCCTCCGATCTCATTGCGTCAATATTGTCTTTGGCTTCCTGATAAAAGCTCTCCAAATCCTGTTCGCTGAAGGTGTTCAGGAGTTCTTCCCCCGTGCTGCTCATGGAAATCCCGTTAATCGTCTTATGTCCGTCTACGGGCTGCGTTTCGTATACGTAGTCCATGATCCCGACTTTCAGTCCGTTGATATCCTGCACAGTATATTTTTTTTCAGATGTGGAAGTCCGCCCTCCCGTATACAGCATTCCCTTATTCCGGAGAACCTCCGCCGTGCGCAGAAATCCGGAATCCCCGGCGTCGTAGATGTGGTTGTTCGCGATCAGACACATGTCCGCGCCGTTTGCCTTCAGAGCGTCTATGATGGCGTCGGGGGTGTGGAAGAGCGGGTATCCGCTGTAGTTTTCTCCCGTCAGCGCTCCCTCCACGCCTGTGACTGTAAGATCGGCCTCCTCGTAGTCCTCCCGGCAGTATTTGAAAATGGAGTTGTAATCGTAAGTTTGGGTTTCCTGATCATAATAGAGCGGAGAGGTTAAAAAGGGCTTGTGGATGATAATGTCTCCCGCCGTCCGAAGAGTCACCGTGACTTCTGAGACAGGCTTCGGCGCTTCCTGGTCCCCCTCGTTGTCAAGCGTCAGGGGATTGGAGGCCGTCTGTGTGTCCGGCGGCAGAAAATGCCTTGCGGCGATAACGGTGATTCCGGAAACCAGCAGCAGCACGCCGGCTAAAATGACGCCTTTCATAATGTTCGCCCGAAGCTGTTTCCTTTTCTTTCTGGCCTTCAGCCGTATTCTCCTGTTGTAGAAAGTTTTTCTGCTCATCGTTTCCTCCCTCTTTGAGCTTACGGGGGCGATGCGGCGCCCCTCTTCGCGCTTTCGTCCGAGCGATGTCGGAAAATGTCGTCTGCGCCTATTTATAAAATAAAGGAAAAAGAAAAAAAATACAAGAAAAATAAGGAACTTTGACAGGAAAACGTTTTTGCGGAAAAATTATGTCGAAATAATTAAAGTACAAGCATATTACTGCCCTCTTAGTGCATGTTAAAAGGGAAAACTTTTTACTACAATGGATGTACGACGGCCGGAGGTAAGGAAGGGTATGGACTATTATAAACTAGGAATGAGGATCAGGGAGACGAGGAAGAAAAAGGCGATCTCTCAGCAGGAACTGTCATATGAGATCGAGTATTCAATTCCTCATATCAGCCATGTGGAGAACGGAAGCACTAAGCTGAGCGTGGATTTTCTCGTAAAGGTTGCGAACGCCCTGGATGTTACGGCAGATCAGCTTTTATGCGACAGCCTGAACCATTCGGATAAAGTTTTTCAGGAGAATATTCTGGAATCTCTTCGCGACTGCAGCAATCAGGAGCTAAGGATCATCAACCAGCTGGTAACAGACACGAAGATAAATCTGAGAAGAAATCTGGGCAGTAAGGCATGAAACATAAAAGCGATAGCAATATGGAATGGTACATAATTGGTTCACGGATCCGAAGACTGCGCAGGGAAAAGAAATGGAAACAAAAGGAACTTGCAAGCAGAATTTGTGTGGACAGAACCTCCCTGTCCGCTTACGAGAATGGGAAAAGGCTTCCTGACGTCTATAAACTGTGTAGAATTGCAGATGTTTTTGGCGTCAGCCTGGATGAACTGGTGGGAAGAAAGGTTCCGGAGAAAGAATTCGGAAAGGCAGAGTAAAATGAATTTTGCAATTTTTGTACGAATATCTTGCAATTTGGTGAATACTATGCTAATATAAAAACCAGTTTTATAAAGGAAAGCGATGAACAGGACTCTGATCACCGGAACTTGACAGGAATAAGATGTCGCCGACTGAGAGCATCTTTTGAGGAACGTGATGGAAGGGAACACCTGGGAGCAGATTAATTGAAGCATCATTTCCGTTTCAGATATGGTGGCAGTAGGTTAATACGTCTGGTGTGCGTTAAACACGAAAGAGAGGAATCCGCAGACGCGCGTAAAGACGCGCCGTCACGGAAGGATTCAATGCGGGTGGTACCGCGGATACAGCAAAGATCCGTCCCGGAATACAAAGAATGTATTCCGGGACGTTTTTATGTCTTACAGGAAACTTATTAAAAGGAGGAACAGAGAAGATGGAATTTTTATCGGGTGTAAGCAGGAAGGATACGCTGGAGATCAGCGAACTTGCGCAGGCGGAGAAAGTCGGGCAGAAAGTCAAAGTCAACGGGGCGGTACACACGATTCGAAATATGGGAACGGTGGCGTTTGTGATCCTGAGGAAGCGGGAGGGCCTGCTCCAGGGAGTCTATGAGGAGGGAGTTTCCGCATTCCAGCTGAAAGAGATCAGGGAAGCCGCTGCGATCGAGGTGGAAGGAATTCTGGAAAAAAATGAGAAAGCGCCGAACGGAATAGAGATCCGGATGGAGACCCTCCGCGTTCTCAGCGAGCCGGAGGACGAGATGATGCCGCTTGCGATCTCCAAGTGGAAGCTGAAGACCTCGCTGGACGCCAAGCTGAACTACCGGCCGATCGCGCTTCGAAATATCCGCGAGCGGGCAAAGTTTAAGATACAGGAAGGAATCGTCAGGGCGTTCCGCGACTTTTTGTACGGCGAGGGATTTACGGAAATCCACACGCCAAAGCTGGGGGCAAAAAGCGCCGAGGGCGGCGCCAACCTCTTCCGGCTGGAATACTTTCACAGGCCGGCGATCCTGCAGCAGAGTCCACAGCTTTACAAGCAGATGATGGTCGGGGTGTACGACAGGGTGTTTGAGACGGCTCCGGTATTCCGCGCGGAGAAGCACAATACGAAGCGCCATCTGAACGAGTACACCAGCCTGGATCTTGAGATGGGATACATCGACGGATTCGAGGATGTGATGGCGATGGAGACAGGATTTTTGCAGTATATGGTCAAGCTTCTTGCAGAAGAATATAAAAAGGAACTGGAGATCCTCGACGTCTCGCTCCCGAATGTGGAAAGAATCCCCGCGGTGCGCTTTGACGAGATCAAGAGCCTGGTCTCCGAAAAATATGAGCGTAAGATGAGGAATCCGTTTGATCTGGAGCCGGAGGAGGAACAGCTCATCAGCCGTTACGCGAAGGAGGAGTGGGACAGCGATTTTGTGTTCGTCACATATTATCCGTCGAAGAAAAGACCGTTTTACGCGATGGACGATCCGGAGGATCCCAGATACACTTTAAGCTTCGATCTGCTGTACCGGGGAATGGAGATCACGACCGGAGGCCAGAGGATCCACGACTATCATATGCTGCTTGAGAAGATGGCGGCCAGAGGGATGACGGAAGAGGGACTTACGCATTACCTTGATACGTTTAAGCACGGGATGCCGCCTCACGGGGGCCTGGGGATCGGGCTGGAACGGCTGACGATGAAACTGGTCGGGGAGGATAACGTCAGGGAGACGACGCTGTTCCCGAGAGACTTAAGCAGGCTGGAGCCGTAATCCGCGAAAGAGCGGCGGCCGGCCACTGATACGGATAGGAAAGGAGAAGGTCATGGCAAATCAGATTTCAGACGAGACTATAGAATATGTAGGAATTCTTGCGAAACTGGAGCTTTCCGGCGAAGAGAAGGAGAGCGCAAGGCGGGATATGGAGAAGATGCTGGATTATATCGATACTTTGAATGAACTCGACACGGACGGGGTGGAACCGATGTCCCACGTTTTCCCTGTGAACAATGTATTTCGGGAGGACGTGGCGTCAAACGCGGACAACAGCGAGGACACGCTGGCGAACGCTCCGCTTAGGAAGGGTCAGAGCTTCGTAGTGCCGAAGACGATCGGATAGACCGGGGAGGTGAGGACTGCATGGAGATTACGAGATTAACAGCTGTAGAATTAGGAAAAAAGATCCAGGCGAAAGAGATCTCTGTCAGGGAGGCGGTCGAGGCTTCTCTGGATCAGATCGGGAGAGTGGAAACGGACATAAACAGTTACGTGACGGTTGACAGGGAAGGCGCCTTAAAGCGGGCAGAGCAGGTGCAGGCGCAGATAGATGAAGGGAGCCTTGCGGGGCCGCTTGCGGGAGTCCCCGTGGCGATCAAGGATAATATGTGCATCAAAGGCATGCTCACGACCTGCAGCTCGAAAATGCTGTATAATTTCAGGCCCGCCTTTACGGCGGAGGCGGTCGTGAATCTGGAGAAAGCGGGAGCCGTGATACTTGGAAAGACCAACATGGATGAATTTGCCATGGGAAGTACGACGGAGACCTCCTACTTTGGAGAAACGAAAAATCCGTGGGATTTGCGGCATGTTCCGGGAGGATCTTCCGGCGGCTCCTGCGCGGCGGTAGCGGCGGAGGAATGCTTCTTTGCCCTGGGTTCGGACACGGGCGGATCGATCCGCCAGCCCAGTTCGTTCTGCGGAGTGGTGGGGATGAAGCCGACCTATGGGACCGTCTCGCGCTACGGATTGGTCGCTTACGGATCCTCTCTGGATCAGATCGGGCCGATCGCGAAGGATGTAACCGACTGCGCGGCGGTTCTGGAGACGATCGCGTCCCACGACAGGAAGGACAGTACGTCCGTGGCCCGCAGTTCCTACAGGTTCACCGACGCGCTGAAGGACGACGTAAAAGGAATGAGGATAGGGATCCCGAAGGACTACTTTGGGGAGGGACTGGATCCGGAGGTGAGGGACTGTGTCCTGGGCGCCGCAAAAGTTCTGAGGGAAAAGGGAGCGGACGTGGAGGAATTTGACCTGAAACTGGTGCAGTACGCAATACCGGCTTACTATGTGATCGCGTCGGCGGAGGCGAGTTCCAACCTGTCCAGATTTGACGGTGTGAAGTACGGTTACCGGACCGAACATTATGAGGGACTTCATAATATGTATAAAAAATCCCGTTCCGAGGGATTCGGGGCGGAGGTCAGGCGAAGGATCATGCTGGGTTCCTTCGTGCTGAGTTCCGGCTACTACGACGCCTACTATCTGAAAGCGCTGCGCACGAAGGCGATGATCAAACAGGCCTTTGACCAGGCGTTTGAGAGATACGATGTGATCCTCGCCCCCGCGGCTCCGACGACCGCGCCGGAACTCGGGAAAAGCCTGAGCGACCCGCTGAAGATGTATCTTGGCGATATTTACACGGTGTCCGTGAATCTTGCGGGACTGCCAGGGATCACGGTTCCGGCGGGGAAGGACGCAAAAGGGCTTCCCATAGGAGTGCAGCTGATCGGGGATTGCTTCCGGGAGGATCAGATCATCCGGGCGGCGTATACGTTTGAGCGGACGAGGGAATATGAGCGGCCGCAGATCGCGAAGGAGGGCAAATAGGATGGCAAAACAGTACGAAACAGTCATAGGTCTGGAAGTGCATGTAGAGCTGGCTACAAAAACAAAAATTTTCTGCTCCTGCAGCACGGAGTTCGGGGGAGCGCCGAATACGCATACCTGCCCGGTCTGCACCGGCATGCCGGGTTCCCTTCCGGTACTGAATAAGCAGGTGGTGGAATACGCCGCGGCGATCGCCCTTGCGACGAACTGTGAGATTACGAAAGTATGTAAATTTGACCGGAAAAACTATTTCTATCCGGATAATCCGCAGAACTATCAGATTTCCCAGCTCTATCTGCCGATTGCGAGAAACGGGTTTGTGGAGATCGAAGCGGGAGACAAAAAGAAGAAAGTCAGGATCCACGAGATGCATATGGAAGAGGATGCGGGGAAACTGATCCACGACGAGTGGGACGACACTTCCCTGGTGGATTACAACCGAAGCGGCGTACCGCTGGTGGAGATCGTGTCGGAGCCGGATATGCGCTCGGCCGATGAAGTGATCGCATATCTGGAAAAGCTGCGGATGATCATCCAGTATCTGGGCGCTTCCGACTGCAAACTCCAGGAGGGATCCATGAGGGCGGACGTGAACCTGTCCGTGAGAGAGATGGGATCGGATTCGTTCGGAACCCGTACGGAGATGAAGAACCTGAATTCCTTCAAGGCGATCGCGAGGGCCATAGACGGGGAGAGACAGCGGCAGATCGATCTTCTGGAGGAGGGAAAGCCTGTGATCCAGGAGACCAGAAGATGGGACGACAACAAGGAATCCTCCCACGCGATGCGGTCGAAGGAGGACGCGCAGGATTACCGCTATTTCCCCGAACCGGATCTGGTCCCGATCGTGATCAGCGACGAGTGGATCGAGGAAATCCGCGCAAGGCAGCCGGAGCTTCGCACGGAGAAGCTTGAGCGCTACCGGAGGGAGTTCGATATTCCCGAATACGACGCACAGATCATCACTGCTTCAAAAAAAATGGCGGATCTTTTCGAGGCGGCTTCCGCGATCTGCCGTAAGCCGAAGAAGGTTTCCAACTGGCTGATGGTGGAAACGCTGCGCCTGTTAAAGGAACGCGGCATGGAGCCGGAAGATCTGCATTTCTCACCGGAAAATCTTGCAAAACTGGTCGAGCTGACGGAGGCGGGAACCATCAACAGTTCCGTGGCAAAGGAAGTCTTTGAGAAGATTTTTGACGAGGATATCGACCCGGACCGTTACGTGGAAGAAAAGGGCCTGAAGACGGTGAACGACGAGGGCGCGCTCCTGGAGACGGTACAGCGTGTCATTGCGGAAAATCCGCAGTCTGTGGCCGACTACAGAAGCGGGAAAGAGAAAGCGATCGGATTTCTGGTGGGCCAGACGATGAAAGCGACGAAGGGGAAGGCGGATCCGGGCATGGTCAACCGGATGTTGAGAGAGATGCTTGCCTCATGACTCTGAAGCCGCGGTATCGTATTCCAGAATGTAATCATCCATACAGAATCCGCTGCCGATGTCGGTCTTCTGCTCCCTGGTGATCGAAAAGCCCCAGTGCTGATAGATATCCAGGGAGTTTTTATTGTGCCGGTTGCAGGTCAGCCAGATCTTTTTCAGCCCTCTGACGCGGCACAGATCCAGCATGTAATGAAACGCCTGGGTACTCAGATGCTGGTGCCTGGAATCTTTGTGGAGATATAGTTTGCTCAGAAAGAGTTCGCCATCCTCCTCGTGGATTCCAAAAAAGCCGGCAAACGTATGTCCGCTGTAAATCTTAAAATACTCGTATCCATTTTCAATCTGTTCTTTCAGGGCGGAATAGGACTGAAATTTGTCCAGCATATAATCAATCTGCTCTTCGCTTATGATATCAATAAAATAGTCGTGCCAGATCTCGCTGGCGAGGATGGCGACGTCCTGGATCTCGGCGTCGGTTTTTACCGGAATAAAGTCAACTGTGTTCATATCTGCAGCTCCATTCTTATGAATCGTTTTGACAGAAAGGAAAAGAACCTTCTGTTCACATTTGACATTATACGTGATATAATTGTGAAAGACAACGAAAAGTTAACCGGTCTGGAGAAATTTTTATAAAACGGACGCCTCGGAGGGATCATATGGGAATGTTTGTGAATCTGGAAGATGTAAAAAAGATTTACCGCATGGGCGAAGTGGAGATCGCCGCCGCGGACGGTATCAGCTTTGGGATCAAAAAGGGCGAATTCGCTGTGATCGTAGGGCCGAGCGGAGCCGGGAAGACGACGGTTTTGAATATCCTGGGAGGAATGGACACGGCGACGGACGGGATCGTGGAAGTGGACGGAGAAGAGATTTCAGCCTATGATCAGAAGCAATTGACGGCGTACCGGAGGGACGATATCGGATTTGTGTTTCAGTTTTACAATCTGATCCCGAACCTGACGGCGCTGGAAAATGTAGAACTGGCTCTTCAGATCTGCAGGAGGCCTTTGGACGCCGCCTCTGTGTTGGAGGAGGTGGGGCTTAAGGACCGCCTGAATAATTTTCCGGCCCAGTTGTCAGGGGGAGAGCAGCAGCGCGTAGCGATCGCCAGGGCGCTTGCGAAGAATCCGAAGCTTCTGCTGTGCGACGAACCCACCGGGGCGCTGGATTATAATACGGGGAAGTCCATACTGAAACTGCTGCAGGATACCTGCCGAAGCAGAGGGATGACGGTCATTCTGATCACCCACAATCTGGCGATCGCGCCGATGGCGGACCGCGTGATCCAGATCAAGAACGGAAAAGTGTACGCGGCTGAGGAAAACAGGGAGCCGGCTTCAGTGGAAACGATAGAGTGGTAAGAGGATGTGGAGCTTATGAACACAAGAGCGATGCGCAAGGATTTCTGGATGGAGATCCGGAAAAGTCCCGGCAGGTTTCTGTCGATTTTTTTTATTGTGGCTCTGGGTACCTCGTTCTTTTCGGGGATCCGTTCGGCGCAGCCGGATATGCTGATTACCGGGGACAGCTACTTTGACGGCGCGCGCCTGATGGACGTGAAAGCGGTGAGTACGCTGGGGATTACGGAAGATGATATTGCCGCCGTGGAAGCTTTGGACGGAGTGCAGGCCGCGGAGGGAGGATACAGCGTGGATGTCATGTGCCGGCAGGACGACGTCAGGGAGGTCCTTCACGTCATGTCGTTTCTGCCGTCCATGAATGCGGTGGAACTGACAGAGGGAAGGCTTCCGGAGGAAGACTGGGAATGCGTGGTGGACGACGAGACGGAATACCGGATCGGGGATATCATCCTGATGGAGTCCGGCACGGAGGAACCGGTCACGGATTTCCTGACGACGAACAGGCTGAAAGTAGTCGGAAGGGGAAGCAGTCCATGCTATATTTCCTTTGGGAGAGGAAATACGGAGATCGGGACCGGGAGCATCGAGGGCTTTGCCGTGGTACGGCCGGAAGCGTTTCGCATGGAAGCATACACGGAAATGTATGTTGCGGCAAAGGGCGCGAAGGAGCTGCAGGCAAACAGCGCCCCGTATGATGAACGGATAGAGCAGACGATAGATGAAATTGAGTCGATCACAGGAGAGCGGGGAGAAATCCGCAGGGCGGAGCTGACAAAAGAAGCCCGGGCAAAGATCAGCGAAGCCAGGGAATCCCTGGAAGAGGGAAGAAAGGAAGCCAGGGCGAAGTCCGAGGCGGAGCTTGCCGATGGAGAGCGCGAACTTGAGGAAGCAGAGGAACAGGTTTCGCAGATCGGGGAAGCAAAATGGTATGTGGATGACCGGAGCGTACTTCCGGAATATTCCGGATACGGGGAGAACGCGGACCGCATGAAAGCGATCGGGCGGGTATTCCCGGTGCTGTTCTTTCTGGTCGCGGCCCTGATCAGCCTGACCTGCATGACGCGGATGGTGGAGGAACAGAGGACGCAGATAGGCACGATGAAAGCGCTGGGATACGGGAGGTTTGCGATAGCATCCAGATATCTCGGCTATGCGTTTGCCGCAGCGCTCGGCGGAAGCATTTTCGGAGTGCTTGCGGGGGAAAAGATCATTCCGTACATTATTGTCTACGCGTACGGGATCGTCTATCACCATATACCGGAGATCATAGTCCCCTACAATCTTCCCTATGCGCTGGCGGCTGCGGGGACGGCGATCCTGTGTACCACGGGCGCCACCTTTTTTGCCTGCTATAAAGAACTGAGGGCGCAGCCGGCCGTCCTGATGCGTCCGCCGGCTCCGAAAAACGGGAAGAGGGTCTTCCTGGAGCGGATCACTTTTCTGTGGAAGCATCTCAGTTTTACGTGGAAGTCCACATTCCGGAACCTGTTCCGGTATAAGAAGCGGTTTCTGATGACGATACTGGGAATCGGCGGCTGCATGGCGCTGATCCTGGTGGGATTCGGGCTTAGGGACTCCATCTTTGAGATTGCCCGCCTGCAGTACAAGGAGATCCAGGTATATGACGGGATGGCCTATCTGCGCGAGAATGTTCCCCAAAGCGAGATGGAACGGCTGGAAAACTTTATGGAGAGTTCAAAGCTTCTGGAGGACGATCTGAAGGTCGGCATGAGCGCGGTGACCCTTGCGCGGGATTCCAGGGAGTGGGACGTTTATTTGTGCGTCCCTGAAGATACGGGGAAGCTGGAGGATTTTGTGAAGCTGCACAGCCGCCTGACGAAGGAGGAGTATGTCCTGAAGGACAACGGCGTCATTTTGAACGAAAAGGCGGCCCGTATGCTTCGCGCGGACGTCGGGGATACTCTTGAGATCGAGGGCGGCGGGCCGCAGGCCCGCAGGGTGAGGATCGCGGCCATCTGTGAAAATTACATGGGCCATTATATGTATATGTCCGGATCCCTGTATGAAAAGATATACGGGAAAAGTCCGGAGATGAACTGCATCTATTTCAAAACGCCGGATGGCTCGGAAAGCGCCGTGGAACAGATCGGCGGGGAGATCCTGCAGCAGGATGCGGTTTTCAATGTGACTTACCTGCGGGATATCGAGCGTCAGCTGAACGATATGCTCAAGAGCCTGAACCTGGTGATCCTTGTTCTGATCGTGTCGGCGGGCATGCTCGCGTTTGTGGTTCTGTACAATCTGAACCATATTAATATCACGGAGCGCAGAAGGGAACTGGCCACGCTGAAAGTGCTGGGATTCTACGATCCGGAGGTAAGCGTCTACGTATATCGGGAGAATATCCTTCTGACGGTTGTCGGCGCTATAGCCGGCGCGGGGCTGGGAATTCTTCTTCACCGGTTTATCATAGAGACGGTGGAGATCGACTCCGTGATGTTTGGCAGGGTGATCCATTCCTCGAGCTATATCCTCAGCGTGGCGCTGACGTTTGTTTTTTCCGGTTTTGTAAACTGGATGATGTATTTTAAGTTAAAAGGGATCGACATGATCGAGTCGCTGAAAAGCGTGGAATAATCCGCCATGAGCGGAAATTATTAGCACTCTTTTGAAAAGAGTGCTAATTTTCTGTTGACATTTGAAATCCGTGGTATTATCATATTTTTTAGGTAAAAGCGGGACGCTTCCGAAGACCGGGGCGGACCGGAGATGACAATGAATTAAGGAGTGAAATATATGGAAGCGAAAAAAGGTTCTTTATCAATCAGCAGTGAAAATATTTTTCCGATTATCAAGAAATGGGTGTATTCTGATCACGATATCTTTTTCCGTGAGATGATCTCCAACGGATGCGACGCGATCACGAAGCTGAAAAAGCTGGATATGATGGGCGAATATGAGATGCCGGAAGATTACAAACCGCAGATACAGGTCGTCGTGAATCCGGAGGAAAAGACGCTGAAGTTTATTGACAACGGACTTGGCATGACGGCGGAAGAGGTCGAGGAATATATTACGCAGATCGCGTTCTCGGGCGCGACGGAATTTCTGGAAAAATACAAGGATAAGACGACGGAGGACGATATGATCGGGCATTTCGGCCTGGGATTTTATTCGGCCTTTATGGTCGCGGACGAGGTCCATATCGACACGCTTTCCTACAGGGACGGCGCGGCGGCTGTGCGCTGGGTGAGCGACGGCGGTACGGAGTACGAAATGTCCGACGGGAGCAGGGAAGAGGTCGGCACGGAGATCACCCTGTTCCTGAATGAGGACAGCCTGGAATTTGCCAATGAATACAGGGCGAGGGAGGTTCTGGAGAAGTACTGTTCCTTTATGCCCGTGCCGATTTACGTGTCCAGGGCGAATGCCGAACAGGAATATGAGACGATCGACGAGGAGGAGCTTCGCGAGGATGATGTGATCGTGGAGCGCATCCACGAGGAGGCAAAGACGGAGGAAAAGGAAAACGAGGATGGCGTGAAAGAGACCGTGGAGATTTCCCCGGCGAAGGACAGGGTGAAGATCAACAAGCGGCCCGTCGCCGTCAACGATACCGAGCCGCTGTGGGCCAAACATCCGAATGAGTGTTCCAAAGACGATTATATTGAATTTTACCGGAAAGTGTTCCTGGATTACAGGGAGCCTCTTTTCTGGATCCATCTGAATATGGATTATCCGTTTAATCTGAAAGGGATCCTGTATTTCCCGAAGATCAATACGGAATATGATTCCATCGAAGGAACGATCAAATTATATAATAATCAGGTATTTATTGCGGATAATATTAAGGAAGTGATACCGGAATTCCTGATGGTGCTTAAAGGCGTGATCGACTGCCCGGACCTGCCTCTTAACGTATCCCGGAGCGCGCTGCAGAACGACGGCTTCGTAAAGAAGATCGCCGATTATATTTCAAAGAAGGTTGCGGATAAACTCAGCGGCATGTGCAGGACGGACAAAGAAAATTACGAGAAATACTGGGACGACATCAGCCCGTTTATCAAGTTCGGCTGCCTGAAGGACGAAAAATTCTGCGATAAAATGATGGATTATATCCTGTTTAAGAATATCAGCCACGAGTATCTGACCCTGAAGGAATGCATTGAGAAGAACGGCGGGGCTTCAGAGAAGCCGGAGGAAAAAGACGCGGAGGCTCAGGAAAAGGCCGAAGAAACGAAGGAAAAGTCCGAAGAAACGAAGGAAAAGTCCGAGGACGAACAGACGGAACAGGAAAAGGAAGCCGGGAAGACGACGATCTACTATGTGACGGACGAACAGCAGCAGAGCCAGTATATCAACCTCTTCCGGGCGCAGGGCCAGGATGCGGTGATCCTGAACCACAATATTGATTCGCCGTTTATCACGCAGCTGGAACAGCGCAATGAAAACGTCCGCTTCCAGAGGATCGACGCGGATGTGAATGAATCTGTGAAAGAGGAAGTCGCGGAGGACGAAAAGGAAAGCTTTGAGAAGACGGCCGGAGTCCTGGTCGATGTATTCCGCAGGGAGCTGGGGAATGACAAGCTGGATGTAAAAGTAGAAAAACTCAAGGACGACAAGGTGGCGTCCATGATCATCCTGTCCGAACAGGACCGCCGTATGCAGGAAATGATGAAAATGTACGGCATGGCGGGAATGAATATGGGAATGCCGGAAAGCGGAGGAAGCCTCATCCTGAACGCCAATCATCCGCTGGTTCAGTATGTGGCAGAGAACAGGGATGCGGACAGGACGTCCATGATCTGCAAACAGCTTTATGATCTGGCGATGCTGGCCCACAAACCGCTTGCGCCGGAAGAGATGACGGCGTTTGTGCAGAGAAGCAACGAGATCATGCTGCTGCTGGCAAAATAGACAGGAAGCTTTTTACAGGGTCCCGGGTTCCCAGGGGATCTCATGTTCAGAGAAGAAGCGCTGCGCCCATTTGTCCCATGCGTATTCGAGAGATTTATCCATCGTGAAGAAGTTCAGGGACGTTCCGGTGGTGCAGGTAAGGGACGCATTGCTGTAATGGAAGTTGAGGAAGAGTCCGCGGACGCTGTTTGGCGGATAGTCCGGACCGGACTCGGAGGCCAGCGCGTCCGCCTCGCCGCGGGGAAGGGCGAGGATGAATTTGAAATTCAGGGGAGTCCGCTTTCCGCGGATCAGGGAAAAGCAGTATTCCCGCAGATCCTTCCAGCAGGAATACTCCTGATCGGGGGCTTCCTCAAAGAATTCCCGGCGGATATAGCCGTCGATGGTAAATTTGTTGAAGGTGGTGATCTCCCCTTCGACGAGCGAGAAAGAGTCAAACGTATTTCTCAGCAAAAGTTCCGTCATACATTTTTTGGCGTCTATATGTAAAATGATCATACGGGCAGCGCTCCTTTTTCATACTATTGTATCCATTATAGCATCCCTTTGAAAAAGGTGCATCAACCGTTTGACTTTTTGTGCGGAAACGTTTATGATCATGGCAGATCGTTAGTGTGTCGAGGTGTCGAAGTGGGCAATAGGATAGCCGAGGAATATTACGGATCAAAAGAAGCGGTCCGGCTGAATAAATATATCAGCGAATCCGGTTTCTGTTCCAGAAGGGAGGCCGACCGGCTGATCAAGGCCGGAAAGGTGCAGGTCGACGGAAAGGCCGCCTCCTGTGGAATGAAGGTGATGCAGGGACAGCGGGTCACCGTTGGGAAAAAAGTGATCTCCCCGAAGGACGAGATGGTGGCGCTGGCGGTGAATAAACCGGAGGGTATCGTCTGTACGGAGGAGAAGAGGGAGCGCGGCAGTATCGTCCGTTTTCTGAATTACCCTGTGCGGATCACCTATGCGGGCCGCCTGGATAAAGACTCCAGAGGTCTGCTGATCATGACGAACAATGGAGAGATGATCGACCGGATGATGCGTGCGCGCAATTTCCATGAGAAAGAATATAAAGTCAAAGTAAATAAAATAGTTACTAAAGAATTTTTAAAAGCATTATCCGACGGGGTAAGAATCACGGACGAGGAAAAAAAGATCGACGTAGTTACCAGACCGTGCCGTGTGGAACAGGTCGGGAAATATACGTTCCGGATCATTTTGACGCAGGGATTGAACCGCCAGATCCGCAGGATGTGCGAGGCGCTGGGGTATCGGGTCACGGAGCTGGAGCGTACGCGGATCATGAATATAGAACTCGGTTCATTGAAACCGGGAGAGTACCGGAAACTTACGGATGAGGAATTAGACGGACTGTACGAACAGATGGAAAAATCCAGAAACGAAGCGGCAGGGAGATAGCATGGATCGGGAACAGAAAACCAAACGGATGCAGGAACTGACGGAACTTTTGAATCGGGCCGGAAAAGCGTATTATCAGGACGCGGAAGAGATCATGAGCAATTATGAGTACGACGCGCTTTATGACGAGCTGAAAGGCCTGGAGGCGGAGCTGGGGATCACGCTGTCCAACAGCCCTACGGCAAATGTGGGGTACGAGGTGTTGAGCGAGCTTCCGAAGGAACGGCATGAGACGGCGATGCTGTCCCTGGATAAGACGAAGGATGTGGAGGCGCTGAAAGCGTTCGCCGGGGATCAGAAGGTAGTCGTATCCTGGAAGATGGACGGACTCACAGTAGTATTGACATACCGGGAGGGACGGCTTGAAAAGGCGGTGACGCGCGGAAACGGCGAAGTGGGCGAAGTGATCACGAACAATGCAAAGGTATTCTGCAATCTCCCTCTTCAGATCGCCTACAAGAAAGATCTGATCCTGAGAGGCGAGGCGGTCATCGGATATCGGGATTTTCAGAGGATCAACGGGGAGATCGCCGAGGCGGAAGCCAGGTATAAAAATCCAAGAAACCTGTGCAGCGGTTCCGTGCGGCAGCTGAACAACCGCGTCACGGCTCAGAGGAACGTCAGGTTCTATGCGTTTTCGCTGGTACAGGCGGACGGAGTGGATTTTCGGAACTCCCGCGCCAGACAGCTGGACTGGCTGCAGTCGCAGGGGTTTGAGGTGGTGGAACACTACACGGTCACGAGGGAAGAACTGGAAGAGAAAGTGACCGAATTTTCGGAAAAGATTTCAGAGAACGATTTTCCCTCGGATGGACTGGTATTGATATATGACGACATCGCGTACGGCCGGTCGCTTGGCAGGACTTCAAAATTTCCGAGAGATTCCTTTGCCTTTAAGTGGGCGGACGAGACGCGCGAGACGGTTCTTCGCGAGATCGAATGGAGTCCCTCCAGGACAGGGCTGATCAACCCCGTCGCCGTTTTTGAACCGGTGGAGCTGGAGGGGACGACCGTAAGCCGCGCCAGCGTGCATAATATCAGTATTGTGGAAGAACTGGAGCTGGGGATCGGCGATGAGATCGAGGTCTATAAGGCAAATATGATCATCCCCCAGATTGCGCGCAATCTGACCAGAAGCGGGGCGGCGAAGCCTCCGTCCGTCTGCCCGGTCTGCGGGGGAAAGACGGAAGTGCGCAAGGTCAGCAATGCCAAAGCATTGTATTGTACCAATCCCGAGTGTCAGGCGAAGCAGGTCAAATCCTACGCGCTGTTTGCGAGCAGGGACGCGCTGAATATAGAAGGATTGTCGGAAGCGACGCTGGAGAAATTCATTGCAAAGGGATTCATCCGCGACTATACGGATCTCTTCCATCTGGACCGGTATCAGGAAGAAATCTGCGAGATGGAGGGATTTGGAGAAAAATCCTTCCGGAATCTGTCTGAGAGTGTGAAGAAGGCCAGAACCACCACGCTGCCGAGACTCGTCTATGCGCTTGGGATCGCGAACGTGGGATTGGCAAACGCGAAAATGATCTGCCGCGCGCTTGACTATGACGAAAGCAGGATCATGGATGCGACGAAGGAGGAACTGAGCGAGATTCCCGGCGTGGGAGACGTCATTGCCGGGGCGTACGCGGATTATTTCTCGAAGCCGGCGCACCGGGAAGAGTATCAGAAGCTTCTGGATGAGCTGGTCATTGAAAAGGAGGAGAGCGCGGGCGATCAGATCTTCGAGGGGAAGACATTTGTGATCACGGGGAGCCTGGATCATTTTGCCAACCGCGCAGAGATGAAAGAACTGATAGAGAGCAGAGGCGGAAAGGTCACAGGTTCCGTGACGTCAAAAACGGATTATCTGATCAATAACCGCGCGGAGTCCGCATCCTCCAAAAATAAAAAAGCGATACAGCTGGGGATTCCGGTCATTTCGGAAGAAACCTTTCTGGAAATGCTGCAGTCTGTATGATCGAAGTATAAATATATAATAGGAAGGGATTACCATGTCAGAAAAAGACCATGTAAACGAAACGGAAGAAATTGAAAAGACGGAGAAGCCGGAGGTCGTATCGGACGAAGATGAGTACGAGAAAGTGTGCTTTATGTGTCATCGTCCGGAAAGCGTGACGGGGAAGATGATGGATCTGCCCAACCATATTTCCGTTTGTCAGGAATGTATGCAGAAAAGCTTCGACGTTATGAACAACGGCTCGTTTGATCTCAGCCGCCTCATGAATCTTCCCGGCGTACAGATATTTAATATGTCGGATATGGAAAACGCGGTTCCGAAGAAGCAGAAGATCAAAAAGAAAAAAGAGGGCGAACAGGCGAAACCGGTTCTGGATATCCGGAATATTCCCGCTCCCCATAAGATAAAGGCCAGGCTGGATGATTTTGTCGTGGGGCAGGAACGAGCGAAAAAAGCGATGTCCGTGGCGGTTTACAACCATTATAAGCGGGTGGCCACCGATACGATGGACGACATTGAGATCGAGAAGTCCAATATGCTGATGATCGGGCCGACCGGATGCGGCAAAACCTACCTGGTAAAAACCCTGGCGAAGCTTCTGGATGTTCCGCTTGCGATCACGGACGCGACGTCCCTGACGGAAGCCGGGTATATCGGGGACGACATTGAGAGCGTGGTCTCCAAGCTCCTGGCGGCGGCGGACAACGACGTCGAGAAGGCGGAGCAGGGAATTATTTTCATCGATGAGATTGACAAAATCGCAAAGAAAAGCGACAACCATCAGAGGGACGTGAGCGGGGAGTCGGTGCAGCAGGGGATGCTGAAACTTCTGGAGGGCAGCGACGTAGAGGTTCCGGTGGGGGCGAACAGCAAGAATGCGATGGTACCCCTTACGACCGTCAATACGAAAAATATCCTGTTCATCTGCGGCGGGGCATTTCCGGATCTCGATCAGATCATCCGGGAGCGCCTGAACAGGCAGTCGTCCATCGGATTTAACGCGGATCTGAAGGATAAGTACGACCTGGATAAGAAGATCCTGGAAAAAGTAACGATCGAAGATTTGAGAAAATTCGGCATGATACCGGAATTTTTGGGACGCCTTCCGATCGTCTTCACCCTGCAGGGGCTGACGGAGGATTTGCTGGTCAGGATCCTTCGGGAACCGAAAAATGCGATCCTGAAACAGTACCAGAAGCTTCTGGCGCTGGACGAGGTAAAGCTGGAATTCGACGACGGGGCGCTGCAGGCGATCGCCGCGAAAGCAATAAAAAAAGATACCGGCGCAAGGGCGCTGCGCGCGATCATCGAGGAATTTATGATGGACATCATGTATGAGATCCCGAAGGACGACAGCATCGGCCGGGTTACGATCACCAGAGAGTATATTGAAGGGACCGGCGGCCCGCTGATCACGCTGCGCGGCCAGTAGAAAAGCGTAAGCGCCAGCAAGCGCGTGAAAGAAAAATACATAGTTTGAAAAACGCCTCATATACTGAACAAAAAAAGTATATGAGGTTTTTTATGCCGGACGCCGAGACATGCAAGATGCGAATTTTGTCGGAGGAATACAGAGATTTTATTATTGCGCAGGAGGGAGGAAGGGACAGGTTCAATATACCGGAGGACCAGCTGTGCAGCCAGCATATCGGAGTAGGATACGATGTGCTGTATGTCGAGCAGATGTTCGCGGAGCCGCTGGGATTTAACGGCTTTACATATAATTCGATCCCTCAGTGTTACACGCTTTTGGACATGGCGGCCATGAATCAGGCCGGAATCAGCCAGGTGCAGAATTATCCTACTCTTCCGCTGATGGGAAATAATATTATGATCGGTTTTGTGGACACCGGGATCGATTACACGAATACCGTGTTCCGGAATCTGGACGGTACGACCAGGATCAAAGGGATCTGGGATCAGACGATCCAGACCGGCGAACCCCCGGAAGGATTTGCCTACGGGAGCGAATATACGGAGGAAATGATCAACCAGGCGCTGATGACGGCGGACCCGGCGGGCATAGTCCCCACGGAGGACGTATCGGGACACGGCACGTTTGTCGCAAGCATGGCGGCGGGAAGCGCAGATGCGGAAAATCAGTTTCTGGGGGCGGCCCCGGAGACGTCGCTGGCTGTTGTCAAATTGAAATCCGCCAAAAACTATCTGCGCGATTTCTATCAGATTCCGGAGGACGCGCCCTGTTATCAGGAAAACGACATTATGCTGGGAATCCAGTATTTGCTTTCCGTGGCGAGAACCTACGATATGCCGATCGTCATCTGTATCGCGCTGGGAAGTAATTTCGGAGGACACAATGGAACCACCCCGCTGGAGATCATGCTTCAGCTTTATTCCATCTGGCTGAACAGGGCGATCATCATGGGGGTCGGAAATGAGGCGAACCAGAGACACCACTATTTTGGCCGGGTACAGAATATGGAAGCGAAAAAGGAAGTGGAGATCCGCGTGGGAAGCCGGGTAAAAGGCTTTACGATGGAACTGTGGACGGAACTTCCGAATCTTATGACGCTGTCTATCGTATCTCCTACGGGGGAGGTCGTGCCGAGAATTTCCGTGAAGCAGGGAACCAACGCAGTCTTTCGGTTTTTGTTTGAAAACACGGAGGTTTCCGTGCATTTTCGGATCCTGGTGGAGAGGAATGATTCACAGCTTATCTTTTTCCGGTTCGTTGCCCCGGCGGAGGGGATATGGAGGATTGTTGTGGAGCCGATCAAATTTGCCGGAGGGGAGTTCCACATCTGGCTTCCGGTTACGGAATTTCTGTCGGGAGAGGTGGTTTTCCTGGAACCGGATCCGAATATCACGCTGACCTCGCCGTCCTCCATCGGCTGCGGGATTGCGGTCGCCTATTACAATGGAAATGAAAATAGTGTTGATATTAATTCCGGCAGGGGCTATACTAGAGTTGGAAAAATCAAGCCGGATTTTGCCGCTCCGGGCGTCAATGTGCTGGGAGCGCTGCCGGGAGGCAGATTTGCGAGAAGATCCGGATCCAGCGTAGCGGTCGGCATTGCGGCGGGCGCGGCGGCGCTTCTGATGGAATGGGTGATTTACTATGCGGGCGGAGTGGGGATCGATACCCAGCAGCTTAAGAATTTGTTCATACTCGGAGCCGTGCAGAGGCCGGGCATGGAATACCCGAACCGCGAGTGGGGCTACGGAACGCTGGATTTGTACAACGTCCTGCAGAGGATCAGGGAGATCTAACAAGAAAAAAGGAGAAGAGAACGATGACGGATTTTTTTGATGATTTAGGGAAGAAGATTACCGGGGTAGCAAGCGATATCGGAAAGAAAACGGGCGAAACGCTTGAGATTCAGAAGATAAAGGGAGACATTTATATGCTGAATCGCAAAAACGAGCGGGATTTCAGGGAAATTGGAAGGATCGTGTATGAAAAATTCCGGAATCATGAGGTGGAGGACATAGAGCTGGTGTCGCTTTGCGAGTCGATTGAAGAGAGGGATCAGGAAATCGAACAGTACAGAGACGAGATCGCGAATATCAAAGGAGAAGCGTAGAATTGCGGTAGAGAGGAAAGACAGTGGAAGAGCAAAACGGAGCAAACCTTAGAAAAGAGCATGAGCGCAAAAGAATGGCCGCGCAGAAAAAGCGCCGCCAGCAGGTAAAAATCCGACGGATCCTGCTTGCAGCGGCGGTTTTGATCGTTGGATTATCCGCTGCGGGCGTTTACGGCGTCCGCCATATGGCGCAGAACAGCGGAAAAAAATCAGAATCCAAAAAGAGCGTGCAGGAAGGCCTCGAAGAGCAGAAGAAGGAAGAGAATCAGACGCAGGAAGGGCAGACGCAGAGCGAAGATCAGACCAATGAAACTTCTGAGGAGGAACGCGCAAAGGAGATCGAGCAGGTCAGGGAGCAGGCAAAGGCGTCCGGCTGCCCGGACGAAATTCT
>CANRMH010000004.1 GCA_947631695.1 uncultured Lachnospiraceae bacterium
CTGTTCTTTACTGTCTGCGTTCTGAATTTTTCTCAATTGAAATTTTCAGGGTCGTTGTCTATTATTCAATTATCAAGATCCGCCTCCCCGCCTCCAGCGGGTCAGCTTTAACATCGTAACACCTTCCCCTTCCCTTGTCAAGCATCTTTTGTCAAATTTTTCACTTGCGGCAGCATGGCCCCTAAACAACAGAAAGGAAGCCTCCCCTGACGTCAAAGGAGACTTCCCCAAAATTATGATTCCTCTATTCCTTCCAGAAATCTCTGAATGATCGTGGCGCACACCGCGCGGCTTGAATCGCCCTGAGGATTCAGTTTCCCGTCATCCCCCGTAATCAATCCCCTTCTGACCGCCCATTCCATTTCGCTGTACGCCCATGAACTGACGCTTGTCCAATCCGGAAAATCCAGACTGCCGGATATGTCTTTCACCTGATATTTTTTATAATTCGCATACCGATACATCATAGTCACTATCTGTTCACGGGTAATCTGGTCGGAGGGGCCGAACATTCCCCTGCGGGCCTCATCCTCATATCCGGTGATCACTCCCACATCCTCAGCGCTCGCCCACATGACGGCGTCCCTGTAGAACAGTCCGCCGTCATCCGGCACATCGGAAAACTTCTCCCTGTAAGGCGTTTCCGGCGAACCTTCCATTCTCCACAGGATCGTGGCAAACTGCGCGCGGCTCAGTTTCCCCTCCGGGTCAAACATCGTGCCGCCAGCCAGCCCCTGCATGATATTCCGCGCGTAGACATACTGCACTTCGTCCGCAAACCAGGCGCCATACTTCACATCCTCAAAGATATCCTCCGCCCGTTTTCCTTCCGGCAGTTTTTCTTCCAAAGCTTTCCGGGCGTCTTTCAGAGCCTGAAGCACATTTTCCACCGCCACCTGCCCGGCGCTGTCGTCGTCATAAATCTTTTTCGCCTCCGCCAGAGCATCCTCGTAGGCTTTTCGTCCTTCATCCTTATACAGATACCTGTCGGACAGGGACAGCGCGCCGTCAAGCTCCGCCGCCAGCTCCGTCTTATCTGTCGTAAGCCCCGGCACATAAGGCATCGCCGCATCCCTGACTTCCGCCGCGCTCCATGCCCGGCCGGAGATACTGTAATTGTCGATCAGCCCCTTATAAAATTCTCCCGCGTTCCACGTGGCCCTGCCGATATACATGACGCTGTTGTTGCCCAGTATATCGCTCAGCGAGTAAGCGCTTGTCTGCCTGCCCGCCTCAAGGCCGTCCACATACAATATAAATTCGTTTTCCGCGAATACCACCGTGTAATAATGCCAGCCGTCCGTGACCGGGCAGGCGATCCGCGGCGCTCTCTCTCCCGCATTCAGATAGCGTTCCGCCCGCATTTCACCGTCTGCGTTCCGGTAAACGCCAAGATACTTCTCCTTCAGATAGGTCTGCGCCGTACTGTTCGGAGCCGCAAAGAACATCCAGTTCGCACTCTCCGGCACATCCGGCTTTGCCTGGAAGGAAACGGTAAGCTCCGGATAGCCTGTCAGGACGCTGTGTCCTGTTTCCGCCGCCGTCACCTTCAGATACTGGCCTTTTCCGTCCAGAAGAACCGCGTTCCCTCCATCATGCTCTTCCAGGCTGTAAGTTCCCGCCGCGACCACGCCGTCGTCGGAAAAACCGGACTCGCCGTCAAAATCGAAGGTCGCCTCGAGCGGCCCTGTATTCTGCGCCTCTGCAATCTCCTCCGCGCTCAGGGCGCGGGCCGTGATCCGATAATTGTCAATCCATCCCTTGAAAAACTCTCCCTCTCCCCAGTTTGCTTTTCCGATCCAGACAACGCTTTGATCTCCAAGCAGTTCATCCTTCGCCACGCTGCATCTCTTGTGTGAGCCAAGTCTTCCATTGATATACAGATCCGTCGCGTTTCTGCTGTAGACAACATCCAGATGCATCCACACGTCGTTGACCGCATTTACCGTTGGCTGAGAGGGTCTTGCCTGATCCATGCTGTTATAACACTCCGCCTTTGCGCCCCCGTTCAGAAGGATTCCGAGATAATGCTCGGATTCGATATTCTGCGGATAGCTGTGCGGCGCCGCATAAAACGGCCAGTTGGCCTCCTCATGATCCCATTTCACGTCCATGGACACCGTGATTTCCTTCCGTCCGGTCAGAAGCGGTTCGTGATCTCCTCTCGTCACCTCAAGCCAGTTCGCGCTGGTCCCATCCAGATACAGCGTTCCGTTCTGCAGCTCATGCCCGCCGGACGCAACCGCCAGACCGCCTTTCAGCCCGTCCTTTTCATCGTCAAAGTCAAAATCCGCCAGAATCTCCGCCGCGGAAACATCTCCGTTTACCTTCCATTCAAGAACTCCCGCATTTTTACCGGCGGCCTTCTCCAGAACAACCCGGAATCCCTTCGTGTAAAACCCGTCGAACCGCGTCTCCTCGTCCTGCTTTGGCCGGATCTTCTCCGTGCCGGCCACAGTCTCCCATTGTCCTTCGTCCGTCAGATATTCATAATGGCAGGAATCCGCAAGCTCTATATTTTGATCCGGATCCACACAGCTGACCAGTTCCGACGTATCGATGTACACCGGATCCTCCCAGCGGTATCCGGCCCATATGCTTCCCGCCTGGGAATCCTGCGGACTCCAGTACGAATTTCCCGACGCCTCTCCGTCGTTCAAAACCTGTCCGTCCTTACCCGCCGCGCTGCTGCTCACCGATACTTCCGCCGCCCTTTCGAGGCGCTGCGGATCCGGAAGCGCGGACTGCACCGTCAGGTCATACCCGCTCGTCAGCTTCTGTGTCTTGCCATCCTCATCTACATAGGTTACCTCGCAGGAGAGAACCGTCTGTCCCTTTTCCACATACTGCACCGTGACCTCGCTTTCATCTGTCGCAGAGGAAATACGCGCGGCGCCCGCAGTCTTCAGGCTCCAATTATAGGAGACCGGCTCCGTATTCCCTTTGGCCACCTCGAACCGCTCGCTGTCCCCAGCTCTCCGGATTTCCTTCTCCCCGGGAGCCGGCACGACCGCCGCATTGGGTTCCATGCTCTGATGCAGAGGAATCTCGTGTGTGGCAGGCTCATAAATCCCGTCTTTTGAATATTTTTCAACCTTTATGGAGTCCTCATCCACCGTCAGGATCGTCGCCGTACTTACATTTGGATTCAGACATTTGTTTGTGTATCCGATATATCCCGCGTTGAGATAGGTGAAATTCAGCACCTGATTCCGATAGTTGATATGGCTTTTTGTCCCATCCGGAATGCGTATGATCTCTCCCCTGCCGAGATAATTGACGGTACCGCCCAGATACTGGTCGAATTCCGAAGAATGGTTATGCCCGAACAGGTAGAGGATATCCAATTTCTCCGCCGCCTCATTCACTACATCGAACACTTTTTGCGCATAGATATTGTCCAGCCAGTCCGCGGTCCAGTCCGTCGATCTCGCCGACCAGTGAAGCGGCACATGCGTGGTGATAATTACCGGTTTCCGGCAGCCCGCATCCGCAAGCCCTTTCAGATAAGCTTCCAGATCCTTGACCATCTCCTCCACTCTGGAACGATTCTGCGCCACCGGCGCATAGCTCTTTTCAATTCCCTGTCTCCACGGAAAATCGTCATGGTTGATGACATATATAATATAATCCTCGTATTCCTTCGGTCCGGTCGCATCCATCGTACCGTCTTTTACGACCGCCGTGCTGTCGTGATTGCCCTGCAGGAACAGGCACTTGATATCCGCCCATTCCCCGGCCATAAAGCTTCTCAGATAAGCGACGCTGTCCCTCGTCAGCTGCGCTGTTTTCTCGCCGCTAACATCGTTCCAGCCGGTTTCTTCAATATAGTCGCCGCACCACACGGCCAGCTCCGGCGAGATTCCCGCATCCCGGATCGACCGGGCAATCGATTCCAGGTTGCTCTTCTTGGGAGTCCCCTGATAATCCGAAGCCAGAAAGATCTGATGTTCCCCTGGATTTGCAGCCTGCGCTTCCCTGCCCGGCGCATAGATAAGTCCAACGGTTAAAATCAAAGCCAGGACGGCTGCCGCATATTTTCTGAAAATACAAGTTTTGCTTAATTTTTTCTTTTCGTTCATTTCCTTTTTCTTCCTTTTTTGCATGCCTTAATCCCTATTTCATAATTGTCGCAATCTTCATAATGGGGTTGTGCTGATAGAGGAACTCCAAAAAAGCGCTCTTTTGTATCTGTCCGAATATCATATCCCCGACAGCCGTCTGGTACAAAAGCGTAAGACCCACAAAAATAATCCAGACGATCAATAACGCCCCAAGAGCGCCCGCAGCGCCTCCGGCCAGCCGGTTGGCCAATCCCAGAACCGGAAGCTCGGTAACGATATTCAGAGCGAAGATAATTGCCCTCAGAATAAACGTCACCAGCACAAATGTGAGCAGAAAAGCGGCGATCTGAATGAGCAGCCTGGACAGATAACCCGCGGCATACTGCGTGAAAGTCTCGGCTCCCAGTTCCAGATATTTGTCACTGTTGTTATTTTCCAGAAGCAGATCTTTAAAAAAATCCGGAAGCTTCGAAGTCTCGATCGCCCTGATCTGAACATCCCGCGGCAGAACATCCTCCGTTTGCTCCCCGTCCTGGTCCTGTGGTTCCTCATTGTACAGGCCTTTCAGGATCCCGCTGGAAATTCCGTGCTTCGCCAGTTCCTCGCCGCTCACCTTTCGGTTGACGATATCCTGCACGGTGATCCCGGCGGCGCTCAGTTCCTCCTCCTCAACCCCGGCGGCCGCAAGGGCTTTTCTCACCTTTTCCTCCTTCACGCTCATCAGCGAGTCTTCCGTCTGTCCCTGAAGAACCATGGAGATCACCTCGTTCATCGCCGTCTCCGCCCGGTCCTCCACGATTTCATCCAACGGCGTAAAGCGGATCACCGCATCCCTCGCGTACGGAGTCAGAAAGAACACCAGAATCACCGTCACGATCGTCGTTGCAAGGGACACGGCAATCTTCACCGCTCCCTTCCATATCCCGACTACCACGCAAACCAAAAATATCGCTCCTACCATTATTAATATCCAGTTCATATGCTCTCCTTACTTCACAAACTGAACGCTCTGCATTCCGTCTGCATTTATCACAATGTATTTATTCAGCCCGAATACCGGGATGAGTTCCAGTATCGCACTGTCAAATTCGCCTGTGAATTTATGGACGCCATTTTTCGTGTAAACGCTGCACTGCCTGCCGTTATACATGATAATCTGATTCCCGCTGATCTTCGCATGGTTGTAATCGCCGTCAAAATCCTCAGACAGAATCTTCTTTCCCGCTCTGTCATACAGGCGCAGCTCGTTTTCTGACTTTCCTTCTTTTTTCAAGATCAGCCCTATATAACGCGAATTATGGAAAACGCTTTTAATCTCTCCGTCCAGAGGAATGTTCACCGCAGCCTCCGGCTTCTCCTGCCCTCTGTAAAGAATGATCTCGTGGTCGCCCACGGCGGCGGACACTGTCTTATCCATAAAAAAAACGGAAGGAACAAGCATGTCCTCATAAACATCCGACGTCGTAAGGTAATTGTTTTCTTCTTTTCCTGCGTCGCCAAAATTATAATAATGAATCTTCGAAAACACCCTGCCGTTTTCCATGCCCATAAACGACACCATCAGTGTCTCCCCGTTTTCTGAAATGCTGATATCCATCGGATAGCCGGAATCTCCAAAGGACGTCTTCAACTCGGCCAGCAGATTCCCCGCCGTATCATAACAGGCGATCAGAGGAGACGACTCGTCCTTTAAAATAACGCTGACGATTCCCTGCCCGGATACCGCGGTCTTCTCTATCGGAAGGGTCGTATGGATCTCCCCCTTAGGCCCTTTCCTGTCAAAGACGTAAATATCATTTCCGCCCTTATCCGCCACCGCGGCCGAAGTCCCGCATGTACAGATCACCGGCGTTTTGATCTGATACGGCTGATTCCAGACTTCCTCCCCCTTTTTGTTTAAAAATGAGATCCCGTCCCTGCTGTACTTCAGAATTCCCTTTCCGAACTCCTGATAACTATTGTTTCCGGCATCCTTTCCCCCATACGTTGCGGCAACGTTGACGGAGGTGTATGTCTGCAAATGGATCAGGAGGTAAGCTCCCGTAACGATCAGCAAAACCGCGGCAATAATCAGACAGTCTTTTTTTTTCAGATATTTCCTGCGTTCGTTCAGCATCTCTTCCATATTTTCCACGGACATCGCTCCGTCCGGTATGTCTGTGATCTGCTGATTGCTTTTTTTCTTTCGTTCCATCCACAACCCTCTTTTTTCAAACAGATTCTTTCTTTATTTATTATAACAATAATTTAACGTTTATGGAAGCAATAATCTCTGCCCGATAAAGATAAGATTGCCGTCCGTCAGTCCATTGGCCTCGCAGATCTCTTCAGATTTATTGGTTGTCCCATATATCTTCTGGCTGATCTGACCCAATGTGTCCCCCTTCTGGACAATATAATAATCGGAATCATCCAATTCCTCCTGGATCGTCGATGTAAACGGCTCCATATCCTGAACCGAATCCGTTATCGTTTCCGCCGCCGCATCCGACGGCGCATTTGCGTCGTCCTGCCCGTCCGTACCGTTGTCGGGATCTGCAGCCGTGTCCGCGGCCGGCTCCTCATTTTTTCCCGCGGCCTGACCTGTCTTCGCGTCATCCGCCGCCTGCGCATTTCCGGAAGAGGCGCCGTCCGTCCCCGCTACGGATTTTGATAATGTCTCTATGGAAGACTGTACCGCATTCATTTTATCATAATTATTCATGGCTGAAATACCGATCGCAAGCACCACAACAACGAGCAGAATGCTGGTCGCATAAGCAAAACGCGCGTTTGCTTTGTATTCCTGCGCCTCTATTTTCCCTCTTATGGTACTGCGAAAATTCTTTGCAGCTCGATCTTCAACCACTTCACTGGGTGTAACGCCATTCTGTTTTCTGGTATGGATCATATAGTTCTGCATAGAAGGATTTTTTTCATAAAAAATATAATGTCCTCCCATTTGCAGCAGCTCCCGGTACTTGTAGGCGAAATACTGTTCCTCGTCCTCAGCGGCGTCCTTCAGGATAAGGATGCTGTTTCGCTGCGGAAACAGTCTCTCGTGGGTATGTACAAGGCTGGCGTTCAGATTCAGCGGCCGTCCCGGCATGATCAGGAACCATCCTATGATCTCCCCGTCCTGAAAATAATTCCGGCGGTCCTCCTCCGCCCTTTGCCACATCTGATCGCTGATCTCGATTTCCGGGCCGTCTCCCTTCAGCGCTTCTATCCGGACCGCCCCGGTAATGTACACGCACTCCTGCTCTTCAATCGTCAGGCTCTCCCCTATTAAAAACGCGCCGACGGTCTGTTCCTTTGCCTGATCTTTCAGCTGATTCAGGTACGTATCGACGTAATCCTCCACATATATCTTTGGTGTGTCGCTTACATTGCCAACCTGCCTTACATTTTTTGGAAAATTTCTTTCCATATACTCTCACCTCATTATAAATTTTTGCTTATCATAGCATGTATGAATCGCATATTTTATCAATCGGTGGAGCTTGTCCCTCAAAACTTTCGCTACCTTTCGACGCGTTCCCTTACAATACTTCCGGCTTTCGGAAGACCTGACAACACATAGGATCCGTTTTTTAAAGGCTGCCCGGCAAACATGCCGGACAGCCCCGCTGGTCTAACATTTTATTCTTATTTGCAGAATTCTTTCACTTTCTCATAAATACTGTCCGCATCCAGACCGTATTTCTTGATCAGCTGCACCGCCGGGCCGGACTCGCCGAACACGTCGTTGACGCCGATCTTTAAGACCTTCGTCGGAGCGTTCTGTGCCAGCACGTCGCAGACCGCGCTTCCCAGGCCGCCGATCACGGAATGTTCCTCGACCGTCACAACCTTGCCGGTCTTCGCCGCCGACTTCAGCACCGCTTCCTCATCCAGAGGCTTGATCGTGTGAATGTTGATGACCTCCGCGCTGATTCCGTCCGCCGCAAGCTTCTCAGCCGCCGCAAGGGATTCGGACACCGGAAGTCCGCTCGCGATGATCGTAACGTCCGTTCCTTCGCGGAGCGTCACCGCCTTGCCAAGCTCAAACTTATAATCCGGATTGTCGTTGATCACCGGAACCGCAAGTCTTCCGAAGCGCAGATACACCGGTCCTACATGCTCATACGCAGCTTCCACAGCCGCCTTTGCCTCGATATCGTCGGAGGGATTGATCACTACCATGCCCGGAATGGATCTCATCAGAGCGATATCCTCGTTGCACTGGTGGGTCGCGCCGTCTTCTCCTACGGAGATTCCCGCGTGGGTCGCGCCGATCTTCACGTTCAGCTTCGGATAGCCGATGGAATTGCGCACCTGCTCAAAGGCGCGTCCCGCCGCAAACATTGCGAAGGAACTTGCGAACGGCACCTTCCCCGTGGTGGCGATGCCTGCCGCCACGCCCATCATGTTGCACTCTGCGATACCGCAGTCAATATGGCGCTCCGGAAACGCCTTTTTGAATACGCCTGTCTTCGTCGCTGCCGCAAGATCCGCGTCCAGCACGACGACGTCCTCGTGTTTCTTTCCCAGCTCTGCCAGAGCATTCCCATAACTTTCTCTCGTTGCGATTTTCTTTACTTCTGACATAATGCTTCACCTACTTTCTCTAAATCTGCCATAGCAGTCGCATACTGCTCGTCGTTCGGAGCCGCACCATGCCATGATGCCTGATTCTCCATAAAGGATACGCCTTTTCCTTTGACCGTCTTCGCGATGATCGCCGTCGGCTGTCCCTTCGTCTCTCTTGCCTCCTTGAACGCAGCGTCGATCGCGTCGAAATCATGTCCATCGATATTGATCACATGGAAATTGAACGCCTCGAACTTCTTGTCAATCGGATACGGGGAGTTCACGTCGGTGATCGCGCCGTCAATCTGAAGATTGTTGTTGTCCACGATCACTACCAGGTTGTCCAGCTTCCTGTGAGCCGCAAGCATGGACGCCTCCCACACCTGGCCCTCCTGGATCTCGCCGTCGCCGAGAAGAGTATATACGCGGTAGTCGTCTCCGGACAGCTTTGCGGAGATCGCCATTCCGACCGCCGCTGAAATTCCCTGTCCCAGGGAACCGGAAGACATATCCACACCCGGAATGTGCTTCATATCCGGATGTCCCTGTAAATAGGAACCCACATGGCGCAGGGTCTTCAGATCCTCCACAGGGAAGAATCCTCTGTTCGCCAGCGTGGAATAGTATCCGGGAGCCGTGTGTCCCTTGGACAGCACAAAGCGGTCGCGGTCCGGCTTCTTCGGATCCGCCGGGTCGATATTCATCTCTTCAAAGAAAAGATACGTGTAGATGTCCGCTGCCGACAGAGATCCGCCCGGATGTCCGGATTTCGCATTTTAAACTGCGGTCACAATGCCCTTGCGGACTTCATTTGCAGTTTTCTGTAATTCTAATTTGTTCATGAATCATGCCTCCTGATCTTTATTTTTGTTATTTATTCTCCAAAAACAGCCTTGTAGTCTGCCTGGAATTTCTCGATTCCCACGTCTGTCAGCGGGTTCCTGGTCATCTGCTCGATCACCTTATACGGCACGGTCGCATAGTCCGCGCCCGCAAGCGCACAGTCGGTCACGTGGATCGTGCTCCGCACGCTGGCCGCGATAATCTTCGTCTCAATGTCTCCCGCCACCCGGAAGATCTGTGAGATCTGGGAGATCAGATCCACGCCTCTCGCGGACACATCGTCCAGACGCCCCAAAAACGGCGACACATATGTAGCGCCCGCCCTGGCCGCGAGCAGAGCCTGGTTCGCGGAAAAGATCAGCGTCACATTCGTCCTGATCCCCTCTGCCGTCAGCCGCTTACAGGCTTTCAGGCCTTCCACCGTCATCGGCAGCTTGACTACCATGTTCGGATGGATCGCCGCAATCTTGCGTCCCTCTTCCACCATTCCGTCCGCGTCCACGGTCGTCGCCTTGACCTCCCCGCTGATCGGGCCGTCCACGATGGACGCGATCTCCGCGATCACTTCCTCGAAGACCCGTCCCTCCTTTGCGATCAGGGACGGATTCGTCGTCACGCCGCAAATTACTCCCATATCGTTCGCTTTTCTGATATCCTCAACCTTAGCTGTGTCGATAAATAACTTCATATTCCTTCCTCCTCACTATATAAAGTTACCGGTCATTCTGTTTATAAAAGTATATCCCATAACAGCCGCTGTGGTCAATATTGAAGGGCTGGATTTTTTAAAAAAGCTCCGCGTTTCACACCCGGCGTCAGAGTTCCGTTCTGCCTTCCAGCGCACGCAGAAGCGTCACCTCGTCTATATACTCCAGATCTCCTCCCACCGGCACGCCGCTCGCGATCCTGCTCACCTTAATCCCGGCAGGTTTGATCAGTTTGCTGATATACATGGCGGTCGTCTCGCCCTCCAGCGTGGAATTCGTCGCTATGATCACCTCGTCCACATCCCCTTCCAGGCGCTCCATCAGTTCCTTCAGCCGGATGTCTCCCGGTCCGATCCCAAGCATCGGTGAGATCGCCCCGTGCAGCACGTGATAAACCCCGCTGTACTTCCCAGTCTTTTCATATGCCGCCAGATCTCTCGGCGTCTCCACCACCATGATCGTTCCTTTATCCCTCTCGGGGCTGCTGCAGATGGGGCAGATCTCCTGATCCGTCAGCGTGCAGCAGCAGGAACAATAACGCACGTTCTCCCGCGCCTCCGTCATTGTGTCCGCGAGCGCGCGCACCTGTTCCTTTGGCATGCGGATCAGGTGGAACGCCAGTCTCTGCGCTGACTTCGGCCCAATCCCCGGAAGTCTGGAAAATTCTTCAATAAGCCGGCTGATCTGGCTGCTGTAATAATCCATACGTCAAAACTCCTCAAAACAGGCCGGGCATTCCGCCGCCCATGCCGCCGGTAAATCTGGACATTGCCGACGAAGATTCCGCATCCGCCTTTTCCAGCGCCTCATTCGCCGCCGCGACAATCAGATCCTCCAACATTTCAATATCGTCCGGATCCACCGCTTCCTCGCTCAGTTTTACCTTCAGCATCTTCTTTGCGCCCGAAACCGTCACTTCCACCGCTCCGCCTCCGGCCGTCGCCGAAAACTCCTTCGTCTCCAGCTCCTTTGCCTGCTCTTCCATCTGGCGCTGCATTTTCTGCGCCTGTTTCATAAGATTTGCCATATTTCCCGGCATTCCGCCGCCCGGAAATCCACCGCGCTTTGCCATGGATATCTCCTCCTTTTCTATTCGTCTTCCACCGTAATTTCCATGTGGATCACATCTTCAAGATCGACATACCTGTCCTCAAACCTTTCGTTCTCTTCCGTCTGGCGTATCTCAACTTCCATCGTCTTTCCGGTTTTTTCTTCTATCAGGCGTATGATCTCTTCCCTGTGTTCTTCGCTGCCCGCCACCCCGGCACTGATACCGTCCGGCATCACGATCAGAAGCCGGTCGTCTCCGCCCAGGCTGAGCCGGGCCTTCTTCAGCACCTGGCGCAGGATGGGCGTCGCGGCCTCCTCTATCACCCGGAAGTTTTTCACGACGGATCTCACATCCTCGCTCAACGCTTTGGGGAGCGCCGGTTTCGGTTTCGGCTTTGGCGGTTCCGTCCGCGCCCCATATTCCGGATACTCCTGCCTTATGCCCAGAGCCTCCTGACTCTCCAGTTTTTCCTCCAGCGCCCGGATCCGCGGCAGCAGGGCGTCCCCGGCAGTATCCATCGCAGGCCGGCACAATTTGATCAGGGTTACTTCCAAAAGCACTCTTTTCTGCGACGCATACCTCATCTGTCCCGTCAGTTCCGAAAAGATCCGGATATCGCGGATCAGTTCGTCCGTCCCGGCCAGTTCGGCCTCCTTTCGCATACCGGCAAGATTCTCCGTGGATACGTCCAGCACATCTTCTATATCATCCGAACTTTTGATCAGAAGCAGGTTTCTGAGATACCAGGTGAAATCCGCGCAGAGCTGGGTCAATTCCCTCCCCTGCATGATGAGTTCGTTCACCGTCTCGATCACTCCCCGCACATCCCGTTTCAGCAATTCCCGGAACAGCCGGCCGAAGACGTCCGCATCCACCGTTCCGAGTACCTCCAGCACATTGTCATAGGTCAGCCTTTTGTCCAGATAGAACGCGGTGCACTGATCCAATAGGCTCAGCGCGTCCCTCATGGAGCCGTCCGCCATCCGCGCAATATAGCGGACCGCTTTTTCCTCCACGTCCAGGGATTCTTTCTCGATCAGTTCCTCCAGTCTCGCAGAGATCGTTTCGATTGTGATCCGCTTAAAATCGTACCTCTGGCACCGGCTCAGGATCGTAACCGGTATCTTCTGCACCTCCGTTGTCGCCAGGATAAATATCACATATTCCGGCGGTTCCTCCAACGTTTTCAGGAGCGCGTTAAACGCCCCGACAGAAAGCATATGCGCCTCGTCAATGATATAAACCTTATATCTTCCCTCCGTCGGGCGGTACGCGACCTCCTCGCGGATCTCCCGGATATTGTCCACGCCATTGTTGGAAGCCGCGTCGATCTCTATCACATTCAGGGAAGTCCCGGCTGCGATCGCCCTGCACATGCTGCATGTTCCGCAGGGGCTTCCCTGCTCCGGATGTTCGCAGTTCACCGCCCTCGCAAATATTTTTGCCACGGTAGTTTTGCCGGTTCCGCGTGTTCCGCAGAACAGATAAGCATGTCCGATCCGCTCTGCGCGGATCTGATTCTTCAATGTAGTGACAATCGCATCCTGTCCCTTTACGTCCTCGAATTCAGTCGGACGGAACTTGCGGTACAGCGCCGTATAGCCCATATATTACACTCCCTGCCTGTCTTCATTCCTCTTATTCGTTTCCAAAGCTGATCCCCGTCATCCTTGCCTCTCTGATGATGTCTGATTTCGGATCCACAAATTTCAGCTTGCCCGCCACTTCCTTAAGCGGGACCTTGGTGATTTCCCCGTTCTTAATCGCGACCATATAGCCGTATTTTTCCTGCAGGATCAGGTTTGCGGCGGCGGCCCCGAGTCTGGTCGCAAGCACGCGGTCATACGGACACGGAGAGCCGCCCCGCTGTGTGTGTCCGGGAACCGTAATACGCACTTCCTGATTGGATTTCTTCTGGATCTTCTCAGCCAGCTCGTAAGCCACGGACGGATAGTTTTTCTTCGCCTGCTTCTCCTTCAGCTCTTTCTTGGACAGCTTCGCGTCCGACTTGGAAATAGCGCCCTCGGCTACCGCGATAATGGTAAAAAGCTTGCCCGCTTTCTTTCTTCTCTCGATCGCTTTCACAATCGTATTGATGTCATACGGGATCTCCGGCAGCAGAATGATATCCGCGCCGCCTGCGATCCCCGCGTGCAGCGTTACCCATCCCACTTTATGTCCCATAACCTCCACGATAAATACCCGGCTGTGGGAAGTCGCCGTCGTGTGGATCCGGTCGATCGTATCCGTCGCGATATCCACCGCGCTCTGAAATCCGAACGTCATGTCGGTTCCCCACAGATCGTTGTCAATCGTCTTTGGCAGAGTGATCACATTCAGCCCCTCTTCTCTGAGCATGTTGGCCGTCTTATGCGTCCCGTTGCCCCCGAGTACAACCAGGCAGTTCAGATTGAGCTTATGATACGTATGTTTCATAGCCTCCACCTTGTCCAGCCCGTTTTCGTCCGGAACACGCATCAACTTGAACGGCTGTCTGGAAGTTCCCAGGATTGTTCCCCCAACGGTAAGAATTCCCGAGAAATCTCTGGAAGTCAGCATCTTGAAATTTGAATAGATCAATCCTTTATATCCTTCCTGAAATCCATATATCTCCACATCGTCGCGTTCTGAAAAAAGTCCTTTTACCACGCCTCTCATCGCCGCGTTCAGCGCCTGGCAGTCCCCGCCGCTTGTAAGCATTCCAATTCGTAACATAATTTTGCTCCTTTCATTCTCTTGTATATATAATATAATTATACTCTATTTTTCCATCTGATACAATTAAATACAAGCCATTTTTTTACATTTCCCCTGTTCTAACTTCCTGTTCCGATGTATAATAATACGGACTTCTAAAACAGAAATGGAGACTGACATGAACAAATTACATTTAAAACTTCTTTCCCTCGCCGCAAAAGGCGAGATCGTCCCCTCCCAAAAACTCCTGAAAACTCCCGAGCAGATCGAAGCCATCCGCAGGAGCGCCGATCTGAATACGGCTGTCCTGGACTATGTCGGGGAACACATAAAAGCAGGGATCAGCACCGCCGACATCGACCGAATGGTGTACGGCTACACCGTCTCGCACGGCGGCGTCCCCGCTCCGCTCAACTACGAAGGTTTTCCAAAAAGCGTCTGTACCTCCGTCAATAACGTCATCTGCCACGGGATTCCCAGCGAAGAGGAAATTCTGAAGGAAGGCGATATTATCAACGTGGACGTATCCACCATCCTGGACGGCTATTTTTCCGACGCCTCCCGCATGTTCGCGATCGGCAGCATCTCTCCTGAGGCTTCAAAATTGCTCCGGGTAACCCGCGAATGCGTGGATCTGGGACTGAAAGAAGCCCGTCCCTGGGGGCATCTTGGGGATATCGCGCACGCGATCAACTCCCACGCGCAGGCAAACGGCTACCGCGTGGTGGAGGAGATCGGCGGCCACGGCATCGGGCTGGAATTTCATGAAGATCCCTTCGTAAGCTACGTCACGCCAAAGGGGAGCGAGATGGTCCTGGTCCCGGGAATGATGTTCACCATCGAACCTATGATCAACGAGGGAAGTCCGGACTTCTATATTGACGAGGAAAACGGCTGGACGGTCTACACCGTGGACGGCGGGCTGTCCGCCCAGATCGAATATATGGTGCTGATCACGGAGACCGGCGCGGAAGTGCTGACCAGATAGCGCAGTAATTTCCGGCGCTGCAAAAAAATGCGGCTGTGAAACACACAATACAATTATAGGCGGGATGGATATGCTGTCATTCCATGTCAAGAAAGGTAGAAGCGCTGAGGATCCGTGGATCGGTCACGGATGATTCCAAAAAGTCTTTATCTCCTGTCAGAAAATAATCTGCATGAGCATTCAGTGCCGCGCGGAGAATTGGCCGGTCTTTTGGATCTCTGATGGTATTCTCTGCATCCATCGGATCCTCCGGCGTAGATACTACATGGATATAAGTCAGAGCATGAAAGAGAAACGCTTCCAGTTCTGTCGTATGATTTTCATTCAGCATTTTCCTCCCGGCGGGATTGGGTAATCCAATCGGCCACGTCTTCTTCCGAAGCAAATCCGCACTGAGTCGCCTGTCCTTTCATTTGTTCCTGAAACTTCTGCACTGCATATACGGCAGAATTGAGGATACGAACTGCACCGTCTTCCACGATAAAGGTTACACGATCACCCGTGGAAACACCAAGGGCTGCCCGAATATTTTTCGGAATGGTTACCTGTCCTTTTGACATCACTCGTGCGTCATTTATTAATATGTTCTCAGTCATCATAAAACATCTCCTTTATAAAAAGTAGGGAATTCCTACTTTTTATTATATGCATGGAATGATAATTATACAACAGGAAAATTATATGTTCCAATCCCTATGACCTGTGGGGATACTCCCCCTGTTCTTACTGAAAGACCTGCAAAACAGAGAAACGGCATAGTCCGAAAGCTACGCCGTTTCCCGAAAACGCTCTTATGCTGTTTTATGAGTGCCGTCCCGACGGCACACTCTTTTGTTCTTTGCTATTCAGCTTTTGGTTTATTTCCCATCACCAACGCAACTACCGCTAAAGCTGCGCAGATCAAACACCAGGATGCCCAAATATATAAGTCAGAAAAACTTCCGGCAAGCATGAAGCCAAGTAAAGCGCCGATTCCATAGAGGACGATGACCGCAATATTTCCGCCTTTTCCTCCTTTTCGGACCGCTATCGAGACGATCCCACCGGCAAGAAGCATGATTGCCACGATAACGCCAGCGCTTCCGCTGACCTCTCCATTGCTTTCCAGGGTGTTTGACACTCCGGCCGCACACGATTGAAAAGCTACCACTACAAACAGAACGATTGACACAATCCCTGATACAAGTTTCCATGTTTTCATTAATTAATCCCTCTCTTTCCTTACTATCAAATCTCTTTTTTCATCATAGCCCTGTTTGTTGTATTTTGGGTATGCCTGCAGCTTACACTTGAAATATCAACTCTGCCATCGCACACAAACTTGCAGCTACCGCTACAAACGCAAAATAAGTTAAAAAATACAGAACCATCCGCAGCAGGCGGCTGTTCTGATTTAAAAACGGCAGATACTTCCTGCATCCCCTATAATTCCACACGACAGCCACAAAAGCTAACTGTGAGACCCACAACATACTCTGCTCAAAGAGAAGCACTGCTTTCGCCAGAGGAACGCCATCCCTCTCGAGAGTCATCGAAAAACAACACCATGTAATCAAAAAATATCCCAGCGCCGCTACTGCCATCTTCCACGGCGTTCTGCTCCGGAATCCAGGCGGCAGGATCTTCTGCAAAGCCGACGTCTGCTCTTCTGTCCGCCCCACCACGCCATCCTCCGTCGCCTCCTCCGGGGCAATCTGACGCGGATACAAGCGGCCAAGCGCCTCCTCTAACTCTTCCACCGACTGATAGCGATCTTTCGGATCCATCGAAATGCATGTCTGTACGACTTGTCCCAGTTTCCCTTTTACCGTCTGCCGGAAGGGAAACTCCCTGGTCACAAGATAGTTCAGCAATACCCCCAGCGCATAGATATCTGTCCGGTTGTCCGTCTGGGAATAGCCGTACTGTTCCGGGGCGGCATATTCCACCGTCCCCAGCAGCCTCGTATCTCTCTGCATCCCCTTCCGGTATATTCTGGCAATGTTAAAATCCACAATTCTGACCCGCCCGTTCTGATCGATCATAACATTTTCCGCTTTGATATCCCTGCAGATGATGGGCGGATCCGCATGATGGAACCATTTCAATGCTTCGCACAACTCCACCAGAATCCGAACCGCTTCTTCCTCGCCAAACAGCTTCTCGCACAGCATCTCCTCCAAATTTCTCCCGACAATATACTCTTCAATGACAATCAGCGTATCCTGATCTGTGATACATTCATAGATTCCTGGAATATACGGTATGGAGCAAGTCTGCATAAAGCGATAAATGTCCGCCAGTTCCGCCGGAATCCGCTTCTCCACACAGATCTGGCCGTATATCCTATGGCGCTTCAGGCGCACGTGTTCCTTAGAACCGACAGGCCCAAGATCCTGATATTCCCATAAACGATATTCTTCTTCCGTTTTCATGTTTTCCCGCCTTGCTTTTTCTCTGACTGCATTGTAAAATAAAAAACAACTGGATTTCTTTCAGGAGGGTGAGCGTATGAAGATTCCAACAACCGATGAGCTGCTAAAACGTCTGAATTCGATAGAAACCCTGACCGCCCTTGACAGATATGTAAAGGACGCCGCCGGGCTTTCGATGACCTTCGCGGAATATCTTGAAAAATGCCTGGCAGATTCGCCCCTGACTCCCTCCGAATTGATCCATAACGCCCAGATACAGCGAAACTATGGCTACCAGATCTTAAATGGCACAAGGAATCCCGGCCGCGACAAAGTCATTTCCCTGTGTCTTGCGCTTTCGCTGTCCCTGGAAGACGTGCAGCGCGCGCTTGTTCTGGCAAAAGAAGGAAGCCTGTATCCTAAGAATTCCCGCGACGCCATCCTGATCTTCTGCATCAACAGGCATATGTCCGTTCTCGATACAAATCTGTTGCTGGACGAAAGAGGCGAAGCGCCTCTCTGATCCGCATTTTTTAATACTCTCTCGTCTTCAGCACCAGCGCGGAATGGCTTCCCATATTTACCACAAGCTCCCCGTCTGTTACATGATACTCTTCATATTCCGTCGTATAGCCATTTTCATAGGTATACATCATTCTCCGCATAAATCCCTGTCTGGGTACCTCCGCCAGCCAAACCGGCACCTTCACTTCCCGCAGAGAATCCCCGTTATTGATAATGATCACAAACTGTTCTTTGCTGTTATTCAAAAACCGTCCATATGCAAGAACATGATCCGTCCAGCAGAGCATCTTCAGCGACCCCGTACAGAACGCCTCGTAATTTTTGTGAATCCAGATCATCTCCCTGTGGAAATCGATCAATTCCAGATTCTCATACCCCCACGGGTAGGTTCTTCTGTTGTCCGGATCCGTAAATCCGCACACTCCCGCCTCGTCCCCGTAATAGATGGTGGGCGCGCCCACCCATGTCATCTGCATCACTACGGCGATCCGCATAACCGGCAGGCTCACATTCTCATTGGCGGCCTCCGGGCCGAGATCCCCAACCCGTCCCGCCACGTGGTTCGTCCGTGTCAGAAAGCGGGAGTGGTCGTGATTGGATAATTCATTCATCGCCGTCAGTCTGGACGGCATCGGAAGCTTCGACATATAGCGGAACATGGTCCGTATAAAATGCGCGGCGTTTCCCTGCAGATCCGGCCGCCTCTCGTCGCTGTGCTTCTCCATCCCTGTGAGGAACCATGTAACCGGTTCCATAAAAGCGTCGTAATTCATCACGGAATCCCACTCGTTCCCGCGAAGCCAGGCGCCCGGATTCCCATAGTGTTCCGCCAGGATCAGGGCGTTCGGGTTCGCCTCCTTCACCACGTCCCGGAACTTTCTCCAGAACGCGTGGTTATACTCCTGCGTGTGTCCCAGGTCAGCGGCCACATCCAGTCGCCATCCGTCGGCGTTGTAAGGAGGGGATACCCATTTTCTCCCAATCTCAAGAATATACTCTTCGAGTTTTTCGGAGGACTCGTAGTTCAGTTTCGGCAGGGTATCGTGTCCCCACCAGCCGTCATAGTGGTGATTATACGGCCAATCGCCCTCATGGGAACCAAAAAAGTCAAAAAAAGTGCGATACGGGCTGTCCGCGCAGATATACGCCCCCTTCTCATACCCTTCCCGCCTCTCATAGATCCTCTCGCGATCCATCCATTTATTAAATGAACCGCAGTGGTTGAACACACCGTCCAGGATCACCTTCATCCCGCGCCGGTGAAGTTCTTCCACCAGCTCAGCGAACAGCCGGTTGCTCGCCTCAAGGTTCGCCCTGTCCGTCACGCGCGCCTGGTATCTGGTCGCGTCCGCATTGTCCTTCGCCCCTTCCGGAAGCGCCTCGCCGCCGTCCTTTACAATCGCGCCGTAATGGGGGTCTATGTAATCATAGTCCTGAATATCATATTTGTGGTTGGACGGCGATACGAACAGGGGATTAAAATAAATGACTTCCACGCCCAGGTTCTGCAGATAGTCCAGCTTCTCCATAACTCCCTTCAGATCTCCGCCGTAAAATTCCCGCACGCCCATGGCGGCCGGATATTTATTCCAGTCTTTCACCTGCACGCAGGGTTCCCCGATATAGATGTACTCTCTGTCCACCACGTCGTTGGACGGATCCCCGTTATAAAAGCGGTCTGTAAAAATCTGATACATGACCGCTCCCTTTGCCCAGTCCGGCGTAGAAAAATCCGGTATGATCTCGAAATCATACTCTTTCATTTCCCTCTCGTGCGCTCCGGCCTGGCTGTAATACGCCATATCCCCGCCGCCGAAAATCTGGAAGCTGTAACGGAACGGCTTCTCGCCCAGCTCCCACCGGATCGCATAGTAGTCAAACTCTCCCGCCGTACTTCTCTTTTCCAATTCATAGCTTCCGCTTTCGGTAAGCAAAAACACGCTGTCCGCGTCTCCCGCGGCCGTGCGGAACTGCAATATAACGCTTGTATTTGCCTCCGGTTCCGGCGGAATCACATACCCGCCGGTCCCATCGCAAAATAATGCTTTTTTATTCATAAACCTACCGTCCAATCTTATGCTTCCGACACCTCAAGGCCTTCAAACAGATGTTCAAATTCTTCCCTGGTAATCTTTTCTCTCTCGAGCAGCAATTCCGCGCATCGTTCCAGAACGCTCCGGTATTTCATAATAATATGCCGCGCTCTCTGATAACATTCGTCAATGATGCGCTTCACCTCCTGGTCGATCGTACTCGCCACCTGCTCCCCGTAACCTCTGGACGTATGCGCAAGATCCCTTCCGATAAACACCTCGTCGCTGTCGTTGTCATAATTGACCAGTCCAAGCGCCTCCGACATGCCGAATTTTGTCACCATCGACCTCGCCATTGAGGTCGCTTCTTTAATGTCCTGGGACGCTCCGGTCGTAATATCGTCGAAAATGATCTCCTCCGCAATCCTTCCTCCCAGCGCTACCGTGATGTCCTGCAGCATCTGCTTTCTGGTATTGAACATCTCGTCTTTCTCCGGAAGCGGCATCGTATATCCCGCCGCGCCCGTCCCCGTAGGAATAATAGAAACGCTGTAGACCGGCCCGACGTCCGGAAGAACATGGAACAAAATCGCATGTCCCGCCTCATGAAACGCCGTAATCTTCTTTTCCTTCTCGGAGATCACGCGGCTTTTCTTCTCCGCGCCGATTCCCACCTTCACAAAAGCCCGGCGGATATCCGCCTGCGTCAGATAGAACCGTTCTTCCTTCGCGGCCATGATCGCCGCCTCATTCATCAGATTTTCCAGATCCGCCCCCGTAAAGCCTGCGGTTGTCTGCGCAACCTGCTTCAGATCCACATCGTCTCCCAGCGGTTTCCCTTTGGCATGCACCTTCAGGATCTCTTCCCGGCCCTTCACATCCGGTCTTCCGACCACAACTTTCCTGTCAAAACGTCCCGGCCGCAGAATTGCAGGATCCAGAATATCCACGCGGTTCGTAGCCGACATCACAATGATGCCCTCGTTGACGCCAAACCCATCCATTTCCACAAGAAGCTGATTCAACGTCTGTTCTCTTTCGTCGTGTCCGCCGCCCATGCCGGTTCCCCGGCGTCTTGCCACCGCGTCGATCTCATCGATAAAAACAATACAGGGCGCATTCTTTTTCGCGTCCTCGAACAGGTCGCGTACCCTCGAGGCCCCTACGCCCACAAACATCTCCACAAAATCCGACCCGGAGATTGTAAAAAACGGGACTCCGGCCTCCCCCGCCACAGCCTTTGCGAGCAGAGTTTTCCCTGTTCCCGGAGGTCCTACCAGAAGAACGCCCTTCGGGATCCGCGCGCCTACCTGAATATATTTTTTCGGATTTTTCAGAAAATCCACGATCTCCCGCAGCTCTTCCTTTTCCTCGCGAAGCCCCGCGACCCGGTCGAACGTGATCTGCTTATCCTGGTCGGTACTCATCCGCGCGCGGCTCTTTCCGAACGTCATCGCCTTTGCGTTGGCGCCTCCGCCCTGGCGTCCCATCATAAAGAAAACGATCATAATACCGCCCAGCATCAGGAGAAGCGGGAGGATCGTTGTCATAAACCAGCTGTCCTGCGGAACATCCTCCATCTCATAATTGATCTTCTGCTCTTTCAGATATTCCTGGATCTCATTCACATCCGACACATAGAGAAGCCTGACTTCCCGCTGGGAACTCTGCTCCGACGACAGCGTTACCTCCAGCTTTCCGGTCGGCACCGCCTTATTCTGGACGATCCGCACCGTTTCGATCCGGCCGCCCTCCGCCAAAGAGCAGAATTCTTTGTACGACAGTTCGCGCTCCCTCTGATCCGCCTGGTTCGTAAACCAGAGCGCGGCGAACAAAATTGCCACAAAAAGCAGTATCGTGGCGCTGCTCAAGCCTCTGTTTTTTCTATTGTTCAATCCAAATTCTCCTTTCTACTCCACATCCGGAATCCATCCGGTATATGGCAGAATTCTGCCGCTCTTTTTTTCTCCGTTAATTGAAATCTCCAGAATTCTTTTCGTCCGTTCCGTCACCTGGTATCTCCGGCTCTGTCTGTAACCCACAATCCAAAGGATCTGGCTGCCCTCGGCGACCAGCCATATCTCATCCCGCATCCGTTCCGGAACCTTTCGGTCGATAAAATACTTCTTGATCTTCTGCGTGCCTCCGGACCGCCCGATGACAATACAGTCGCCGGGCATCCGGTTTCGGATGGCAAGATTGCTTTTTATTATATCATAGTCAAACCATTTCGTGTAGGGGTTTTCCGAAAATGTCTCCGGCATTCCTTCGCACGCAAACACCCTGCAGGAGACCTCAGGCCCGGCTTCCATGCCGGGAAGGAGGGTTTGGTTTTCCTCCCGCCCGCAGGCGCCGATCCTCACCCCTTCGTAGCAGCGCCTCGCCTCCAGCCCGTAGGGAAGCGACGTCCGCCTCCCTGTCTGCTTCTGAAAAAGTTCTTCTACCAGCCTTACATGAACCGCTTCGATGTCGCGGGATCTCCCCGCCGCCCTGCACAGAGCTCTGTGAATCAGATACGGGCGCAGCGCCTTTGGCGCGGCCCCGTATACCTTCTCCGGGATCAGGCACTCCCCCTCGTCCTCGATCACGCCTTCGCGGTAAAGGATCTCCGTCTGCTGTTCAACATACTCCTGAAGGTCCCTCATCTGCTCCGCTGTCTCCTGCACATGATCCGAAAAACGCCCGTTGATCTCCCGCTCCATACAGGGAATCACAAAATTCCGCAGGCGATTCCTCGTATAAGCATCTTCCAGATTTGTTGCATCTATACAATATCCGATATTTTTTTCTTTCAGATAGTTCTCAATTTCCTCCCGTTTCACGCCAAGCAGCGGCCTGATATACGGCGGGTTGACCGGAAGCATTCCCCCAAGCCCTCTTAAACCGGTTCCGCGCGCGAGGTTCATCAGCACCGTCTCTACGTTATCGTCCCTGTGATGGGCCAGCGCGATCCGCGTGCCTGCGCACTCCCTCAGCGTTTCGGCAAAAGCTTCCCTTCTCGCCTCTCTGCCCGCTTCCTCCAGCGACCATCCCTGCCTGCGGGCCAAAGCCCTGACGTCCACGTGAAAGACCCTAAGCGGCACCTGCCTGTCCGCACAGAATTTCCTGACGTAAGCTTCGTCCGCGTCGGCCGCAGCTCCCCGCAGGCCGTGATGAACATGAACCGCGGTAATCTCCAGATCGTATCCCCCGCGAAGTTCCAGAAGCACGCAAAGAAGGCATATGGAATCCGCTCCTCCCGATATGCCTGCAACGATTCTATCCGATTTGGAAAGCATGTTGTGCTTCGCAATGTATTTTCTGACCTGTTCGACCATTGTCTTTATCCCGCCATGTTCCCGCGCTTCTGCGCTTCCTTCTCATTCAATATATAGAATTTTCCTGAAAAAAGCAAGAGAAACCGCCGTTCTACCGGGTGGGCAGCTTCCAGAAGCCGATCGCGATCACCGTCATATCGTCCAGCGGAAGCTCCCCCGTCCATTCCAGCACCTGTCCCAAAACATGATGCGCCAGTTCCCTGGGATTGTTGGTCTGAACGCCGTTCACAAAAGTACTCATCAGCGCCTCCTGCTCCCCCGCCGGAAGCGCGTCCATCACCCCGTCCGTGACCATAAAGATAAAGTCCCCGTCCGAAAGTTCCCGCTTCACCTGCTCGATCTCCATATTCTGCACCACCCCTATGGGAAGCGTGGACGAACTGATCCGTTCCACCCGATCCTGATAACGTATGAACGTTGTGGAAGCGCCTGCTTTCATCAGTTCACAGGACCCCTCGTACAGATCCAGCACGCAGAGATCAACCGTGGAGAACCTCACCTCCTCGCGCCCGATCACAAGCGCGGTATTCATCATCTGAATCGCCGTCTCTCCCGGAAAGCCTGCTTTGAGAAGTTCCTCCAGCATCTCCACCACCATCGCGCTCTCCCGGAACGCGTCCTCCCCGGATCCCATGCCGTCCGAGAGGACTACGCCCTCCCTGCCGCCCGGCAGTTCCGTCATCACAAACGTATCTCCGGAAATTTTCTCGCACCCCTTGCCAATTTTAGCCACTCCCTGGAGCGTATAGTACTTCGGTCCCTCCATGCAGACAACCGTACAGTACTCCTGCCCGATCGTCTGGCGCTCTCCCGCCTGCAGGATCATAGGCCGGTTCACACAGTCCGACAAAAGCTTCGCCAGCTCCCTGGCCGAACCACACTCCCCCTTCATCGCCCTCACCGTAAGATGGATCTCATATCTTCCCTGTTTTGAAACGAAGAAAACGCTGCTCAGAAGCTTATATCCGTTCTGCTTCAGCCGGTTCCGTATCTTCCGTTCAAGATGCTCGTCGGAAAAAATACCGGCGTCCAGTTCCCTCGTGGCATGCTGGATGATCTTTGCAAAAGACTTCAGCTGCACCGCGCAGCCTTCCCTGTTCTGCACGATCTTGTTGTTCCACAGCAGCTTCTGCTTCGCATCCCCGAATACTTCCAGCGTCTCCCTCAGAAATCGCGGGGCAAGCATGCATTTTTTCTGAAGTTTTCGTTTCATTTCCACGTTTAATTCCGCACCGTACTCCTCCGCCGCGCAGAGGATCTCATATACCATCTGATAGGTATGAATCCTGTTTTCCGTCAGACACCACTGCCTTTTTTCACACCCGCTGCAGACGCGTTCCGACACTCTGCGGAACAATTCGTCCACTTCCTCTTTTGTAAGCGTCCCTTTATAATTTTCCAGATGCAGAAACGTATCTGACAAATGTCTCAGCGAATCCGCAAACTTGTCCATCTGAACCACATAAGGATTCATGCCCCCTGTAACCTCCTTCAAATCAGTCCGGCAAACCCGTTTTCCCGTATTACGAAAGAAAAGCTCCGGGAAACTTCCCAAAGCTTTTCTTTCGTATTGTCTTTATTTTGCTTTCAAAATAATCTCATTCTCATGGATAAGGCCGAGCTTGTCTTTTGCCGTCTGCTCTATATACTCGTCCGTGCCTACGTACTCTTCCAGCTTTTCGATTTCTCCTCCCCGCTTCTCCTCTTCCTCGAGTTCGGCTTTCAGTTCCGTCTCCCGCTCAATGTACGCACGGGTCTTCGATCCCAGTGCAAAGCTGCTGACGGAAATTACGATCACCAACAAAAAAAGAATCCCGCATATCACCGCCATGCTTCTCTTATGATACCGTATCCGTTGTCTCCCGCGTATCTTTCGGTTCTTTTTTCCCTTGACTCCCATGTTCCCTGTCACCCTTACCGTTTCCGATCCTTATCAGTTCCCCTTTGACTATCTTAACGTTTTTTTATACTCAGTTCAATAGTTTTTCGGTATTATTTTTCTTTTTCCATGTTTTCCCATAATTTTTTTCAAAATCGCGGCAAGCGCGCGGCAGGCTGCCGCGCCGAATATAACGCCAAGCACAAAATACCATCGAATGCTCCCATCGCTTGTTTGATACATTTTCACAAACAGGTATACTGCCGTCCCCAGCCAGAACAGGATGTCCTCGACCGCGATAAACAGAAGGGAATGTCTGATATTCCGCCGAAACATCCGAATGCAGGTATAACCGCTGTACACAATCATTCCCGCCAGTATAGCCTCCAAAAATATAAGTCCTTCTACTGTAATCTCCGGCATATCTTCACCGGAACAATTTGCTCAATATATTTTCGCTTTGCTTTTCCTTCACATGTACATCGGAATACGTGACGCTGTCTATGTTCCCGGCCAAATCCACCTCTCCCTTTTCCAGACTGAGCCGGTTCACATGCAGATCGGTCCCTTTTACCATCAGCATTCCCTGCTCCGTCTCCAGCAGAATCTCATTTAGATCAAAGGACAGTACATCCAGCACTCCCGTCACCATACTGGTCTTTCTGTTGTTAAGCACCAGCTTGTGCGCTTTGGACATCTGTTTTTCTTCCATTTGCCATCACAACCTTTCTTAATAATCATATGAAAGGCTGTTCGCAATTATTACAAATATCTGAAGAGTTCTCCGGCTTCTTCCTTTCTGACCGTCTCACGCACATCGAGGACTTCCGCCTTCACGCTCTTCGTCCCGAACTGGATCTCGATCACGTCTCCCTGCTTCACCTTCGCGGACGCTTTCGCGGGCGTCCCGTTCAACATGACTCTCCCCGCGTCGCAGGCCTCGTTGGCCACCGTCCTGCGCTTAATTAATCTGGATACCTTCAAAAATTTGTCCAGTCTCATCGAAATTTCCTCCATTGAAGTCAAATAGAATCGCGCCCGCAGGATTCTCCGCCTGCGGCGGACCACGTCGGCAGTTTCTTCCTATCCGCCGCAGCGCGCTCCCGCGGAGCGCTTTTTATCTTACAGGCAACAAAGTTTCCTGTAAGATAAGAAAAGAAGGCATCCCGGATATATTCCACGACGCCTTCCAGCATTTATTTTTCTGTCATATAACAAAATTATGCGTTTACAGCATCCTTCAAAGCCTTGCCCGCTTTAAATCTCGGCGCCTTGCAAGCAGAGATCTCCATCGTCTCGCCGGTCTGAGGATTTCTTCCCTCTCTCGCTGCTCTCTTGCTCACCTCAAATGTACCAAAACCTACCAGCTGAACTTTTCCTTCCTGTTTCAGCTCGTTTGTTACCACCTCAACAAAAGCTTTTAATGCTTTTTCCGCATCTTTTTTGGATAATTCGGCCTGTGCCGCAACAGCCGCTACTAATTCTGTCTTATTCATGGATTCTCCTCCTCCTGTTTTGTTATAGAGTCCTCATTTCATATCCTTTAGGATATTCCGTATGATTGACATCGCTAAGTACTGTTATACATTCTTTCCTGATATTTGTCAAGAGAAACGCCTGAAAATCCTTGAATCTCAAGGATTTTCAGGCATTTATTCCGGTTGTCCGCTCTCGCACGCCCGCCTTCTACAACATCTGATCGATCATTGCCAGAACTTCTTTTCCAAGTTTTTCCGATTTTGCATCGGCGTCCTCAAGGGATTGTCCCTTAATTCCATAATAAAATTTGACTTTCGGCTCCGTTCCGGACGGCCTCACGCACAGCCACGCGTCGTCCGTCAGTTCGTAATACAGCACGTTTGACTTGGGAAGCCCGGTCCCGCCCGTTTCGTTCGTTGCGAGATCCTTCACCGTGCCGTCCTGATAGTCCCTCACTTTCAGAACCTGATATCCGCCCACCTCTGTCGGAGGATTCTTTCTCAGAGTTTCAAGGATCTCCTGAATCTTCTGAAGTCCCTCGATCCCTTTCAGGGTGATGGACTGAACCGCGTCTTTATAGTATCCGTATTTTTCATACAGATCCAGCATCGCGTCCCAGAGCGTCTTTCCCTGCGTCCTGTAATATGCCGCCGCCTCGCAAAGCGCCATCGTCGCGACGATCGCGTCCTTGTCCCTTGCATGGGTTCCGATCAGGCATCCGTAGCTCTCCTCAAATCCGAACAAATACTGACCCTTTCCGCTTGTCTCAAACCCGAGAATCTGCTGTCCGATAAATTTGAATCCCGTCAGCACTTCGATCAGTCCGACCCCGTATTCCTTTGCGATAGCGTCCGCCAGATTGGAAGTAACGATAGTTTTAATCAAATAGCCGTCCTCAGGAAGGCTTCCGCTGACCGCCAGGCGCTGTCCGATCTCATAGTCCGCCAGCAGGCAGCCGGACATATTTCCTGTCAGCACCTTGTACTCGCCGGATTTCGTATCTTTCACGTACACACCCAGACGATCCGCGTCCGGATCGGTCGCGAGTATCAGGTCCGCGTCCACCTCTTTGGCCAGCTTGAGGCCTAGTTCAAACGCTTCCGCCGCCTCCGGATTCGGATAAGATACGGTCGGGAATTCTCCGTCCGGAAGTTCCTGCTCCTTCACAACATATACGTTTTCAAAGCCAAGCTCTCCAAGCACCCGCCTCGCAGGGATATTGCCGGTTCCATGCAGGGGGCTGTACACGATCTTCAGTTCCTTTTTCACCGCGTCGATCGCATCCTGATGAATGACCTGCGTCTTCAGCTGCGCGATATAGCTGTCGTCAATCTCCGCGCCGATCACTTTGTACAGGCCCGCCGCCTTCGCTTCCTCAAGCCCCATGGTCTTCACGGTATTATAATCCGTCACCGCTTTCACTTCATCCATGATCCCCTTATCGTGGGGCGGCGTAATCTGGGCGCCGTCCTCCCAGTACACCTTGTATCCGTTATACTCCGGCGGATTGTGGCTCGCCGTGATATTGATACCCGCAGCGCAGCCAAGCTCGCGCACCGCATAGGACAGCTCCGGCGTAGGACGCAGAGACTCAAACACATAGGCTCTGATCCCGTTCGCTCCCAGGCAAAGTGCCGCCTCGTCCGCAAATTCAGGCGACATGCGGCGGGAATCATAAGCGATCGCCACTCCCTTATCCTGCATTCCCTTTTTGAGAATATAGTTCGCCAGTCCCTGTGTCGCTTTCCTCACCGTATAAATATTCAAGCGGTTGGTTCCGGCACCGATCACACCGCGAAGTCCCGCCGTGCCGAATTCCAGATCTTTGTAGAAACGCTCTTTGATCTCATTCTCGTCGTCCGCGATCTTCTTAAGCTCCGCCTTTGTATCGGCATCAAAATATGGATCGGACAACCATTCCTCGTACTTTTCACGATACTCCATTCTTTATACCTCCTGTACTGTATATCTGATGATTCTATTATACACCAGGATTTTACAAATGAAAAGCAAATATATGTTCCAAAAATCTTCTCTTTTCTTTTGTCTGGCATATTGCCAGCTTCAGCTTCTCCACATTTTTTTCCGGGATCCACGCCTTGTTGGACCGATAATATGTATCGCAGATCTTCCAGAATTTTTCCGGATAGATCAGCCGCAGCTTCAGATAGGTTACTTCCGCTTCCGACAATGGACACAGCGCGCTGTACGCGTTGAGCATATGGTCGCCGAGCTTTCGGTTCCAGTCGTGCTTCTCCATTGCCTTTCTGAGAAAATAATACAGATCTTTCATCTGGATATCATACCGGAACCTCTCAAAATTTGTGGTGGCGATCCCGTCCGGCGTCATCAAAACATTGTGGTAGTTGTAATCGCCGTGTACCAGCTTTCTCTCCTTCACACTGTCCTCGTACAGCTGTTCACAGTCAAACTCATCCAGTCCGGAGAGCGCCGCCTGCGCCCACTCATACATTTCATCGAACGATGCCAGAAACGCCAGCTCAAATTTCCCTTTCGGAGCCTGCTCCCGGATAAATTTCCGGATTTTTTTCATCTCCCTGTTATGGCTTACATACTCTTCTTTCAGAGGGACTCCGGCGCCGGCGGCGTCCTCCGTCTCCAGCCGCATCATCCGATGCAGATTGGCCAGATTTTTGGCCGCCTCCATTACTTCCCCGCTCTTGCGGACGTCGCATTCCCGCCCGTGAAACCAGTATTTCAGCACGTAGCGGACGCCTTCTTCCGACGTGCTGATATACTCCCCGTCTCTGTTTGCAACAAACTGATCCACATTCGCATAGCCCTGCTGTCTGAGATGTTCGTACAGCTTATACAATGCAGGAAGCCGTTTCCCGGATATTCCCGCTTCCCTCAGCAAAAGAAATCCCTGGTCTGTATCACAAAAAAACGCACCCCTCGTTTTCCGGGTGCTCTTGACATTAATTGGATATTGTTCTAATATCGCTAATTCATAATCCTGCATAGCAATCCCCTGCACTTTACATTACATGTTCTTTTTAATGTATGTGGCAGGGGATTAGATTATTCTCTCTTCAAAAAATACTTTATCAATTCCTCTTTGGAATTTCTTTCCGGTTCCTCCAGGACCAGTTCGAGCATGGATTCCAGCATCCTGCCGATCTCCCTGCCCGGCTTCATGCCCGCCTCGATGAGATCTTTTCCGGAAACCGCAAGATCCTTCAGAGCCACGCACTCCCCACGGTTCAGGATCTCCCTGTAGATCCGTTCGACTTCGCCGATGTTCTCAAGCTTTTCCTCCCTTAAATATGAACTCTGCGCCATCACATCCGCCCGTCTCACCTCGAGATACATCGGGAACAGTTCCTCCCCGATCCGGTTCACGGCGCGCCTTACGTACTTCGGCTGTGCCGGCATACGGTAATCATGGTATCTCACCAGCCTGGTCACCCTGTGTACGGTATCGTTGTCAAACTTCAGGCGCCGCAGAATTTCCCGGGCAATTTCTTCGCTCTTTGCAGCGTGCTTCTTAAAATGGGCCACTCCCTGTCCGTCTGTCGTTTTCATCGCCGGTTTCCCCATATCGTGAAGAAGCATCGTAAGCCTCAGCACTTTGTCCGGCCGGATCTGCGCAAGCGCATGAAGCGTATGCTCTCCCACGCTGTACATGTAATGGGGAGTTTCCTGTTCAGTTCTCATCAACAGATCAAACTCCGGAAGAAACTGTTCGGTGACGCCCAGTTCATACGCGGTCCGCAGAAGATCCGGAGACGGGGACGTCAGTATCTTCACAAGTTCCGTCTGGATCCGCTCCGCGCTGATTTTTCCAAGACTGGAAGCAAGTGTCCTCATTCCCTCCCGCGTCTCTTCTCCGATCCGGAATCCCAGCTGCGCCGCAAAGCGCACGCCGCGAAGGATCCTTAGAGCGTCCTCCGAAAACCGCTCCCGGGCGTCCCCTACGCAGCGGATGACCCCGTCCTCCAGATCCTTCCGGCCTCCGAAAATGTCTACCAGGCCATCCTCCTCATTGTAAGCCATCGCGTTGATAGTGAAATCCCTGCGGAGAAGATCGTCCCTCAGGTTCCGGGTGAAGGTCACCTCCACGGGATGCCTTGCGTCCCGGTATTCCCCGTCGATCCGGTAGGTCGTGACCTCGAAGCTTTCTCCCTGAAGAAGCACCGTTACCGTCCCGTGTTCGATCCCGGTATCCACCGTCCGCGCGAACAGCGCCTTCGTGTCTTCCGGCGTCGCCGACGTCGTGACGTCCCAGTCCTCCGGCGTCCTCCCGAGCAAAGAATCGCGCACGCAGCCTCCCACCGCGTACGCCTCGTACCCGTGTTCTTTCAGCGTCTGTATGATATAACGAACCTTTTCCGGTAATTGTATTTGAAAGTTATGCAAACTACGCGCCTCCGTTGTCAGAGTATAATATCATCCACCTTATTATAATCGGTCAGGCTGTAAGCTTCAATAACATTTCCTTTCACAACGTACAAAATATTTCCGATATAAACCCCGCGGGCCGCGCGGTATCCGCCTCCGTTCACCTTCTCCCGCATCCGGCAGGTGAATCCGTCTTCCCCGTCGTAGCTGAACACATAGTAGGACTCGCCGCGGTCGTTATACCCGGAAAAACCGATCAGGTTCTTCTCCGGGTCGATCAGCACCGATTTATAATCATAGAGCGCGTCCGTAGAGTAGATCTCTTCGGCAAGATATTTGTCCCTCTCCTTCACGTCCGTGTTGTCGCTGATATCGAACATGGACAATTTAATGCAGCTTGTGACCCCGCTCTCCTCGTCCGCGTCCATCCCGATCCCCAGGAGCTGATTCCCGCCGTAGTAGTGCAGATACTCCGAAAATCCGGGAATCTTCAGCTCTCCCAGGATCTTCGGGTCCTCCGGGTCGGACAGATCCACGGAGAACAGCGGATCCGTCTCGCGGAAGGTCACAAAGTACGCGGTATCTCCCATGAACCTCGCGGAATACACCCTCTCGTCCTCCGCCAGTCCCTCGATCGCGCCGATCTGCCGCAGGTCGGAATCCAGCACATAGACCGCGTTCGCCTCGTTCCCGGAAGTGACCACCCTGAGATTTCCGCCGTACTCGTCGATGGAGAAGGAATCCTCAATCCATCCCTTCACTTCTCCCTGTGCGGCCTCCTTGATCCTTCCGTTCTGATAGCTCAGCTTCCGGATGTTCGTGGTCACACTTTTTCCGTCGTCTCCCCAGTCCGATTCATACCAGTAGACCGACTGGCCGCTCACATACAGGGATCCTCCGTTCGTCAGGATCGCCTTGCTGTCCGCCGCCACGCCGGGAGTGCCAAGTCCCACGGATGTCACGATCTCATACATGTAAGCCGCATCCCCCTGCGGCAGGCAGATATCGTCCCCGGCGACGAGTTCTCCGTCCACCAGCGGGATATAGTTCAGCGGTTCCGGCGTCTCCCCTTCCTTCGGAGTCGGAATGCCGCCCACAGAGTAATCGCTGAACACGTACACGAAGCTTCCCGACAGCCGGGAGGACGTATAGTATCCGCTCTGGCTCACATCCCCGAGTTTCGTGGGATTCCCCGGATCCGTCACATCATAGGTCGTCACCCTGGTATAATCCGTGCTTTTCGTGATCTGCTCCTTTGAGGCTTTTCCCCCGAGATCCGTGTCCAGCAGAGCCGTGATCGGACTTGCGCCCGCGCCGCTGATCACCACCACTTTCCCGTCCGTCACGTAGAATTCGCAGATCTCCTCCTCCTTCTCCGCCGGGATCGACGCCGCCCGGCGCATCCCGCCCTCGGTGTCCACGACAGAGATCTCGCTCCCGTCGTCCGCGAGGGTGTACAGATAGCGCCCGTCCGTCTTCACGATATCCGCCTCGTCCACCCCTTCCTGCCGCACGTTTGTGGAAGAGTAGCCGCCGCTCTCCGCCGTCCGCGCCATGTCGCCCGCGGCCATATTTGTCGCCGTATCCATCGCCGCGCTCTCAGTTTCCATCGCGGCATCCGCCGTCTCAGCCGTGTCGGACGTAAATCCTCTCACTCCTTCGCCATTCTGAAATGCCATCAGGCATGCGTAGGCCTGCTTATAGACCTCTGCGCTCCCGGTGTTCTTCCTTCCTCCGTCTGGCCCGTCATCCGACGTATCTTCCGGCTCCTCCGCCGTGTCGGCTGTCGCATCTGAACTGCTCCCGTTCTGCGCCCACTTTCCCGCCTTCTTAAGTCCGGCAAACAGTCCTCCCGTACAGACCAGGACCAGGCAGGCCGCGGCGGCAGCCGTCAAAAATTTCCGGAAAGCCAGACGTTTTTCTCTCCTTCTCTCTTCCAAAAGCCGCTCGATCCGATCCGGCTCCAGCGTCTCCGGAATCTCAATATATTCTGTCTCCAGACGAATCTGTTCGATCGTACCCTTCTCCCTTGCATCCATTTTAATTCCCCTTTCCTGCAATACCAGACGTATCATTCAAAGCCAGATTCATTTTCATCAGCGCGCGGCTTCTCTTGGAGCGCACCGTGCCGTCTTTCATGCGCAGCATCTGCGCGATCTCACGGCTTCGGTATCCGCCGAACACCGACAGTCCCACGATCATCTGTTCCTCCCGGGACAGTTCTGCCAGCGCGTGCTTCAAGTCGATCGACAGGTCGCACTGCTGCCCCTCATACCGTCTGGCCTCCTGTGCGGCAAATACTTCACCGATATCCTCCACGCTCTGCTCACGGCCTGCGCGCTTCAGTTTCCTCCTGCAGGTATTTGCCAGGATCGTAAAAATCCAGCTGCGGAAGGAATCTCTGCTCCGGAGGGACGATATGTGTTCGTACGCGTTCAGCACGGCCTCGCTGACGGCGTCCTCCGCGTCGTGAGGATTTTTCAGGACGCACAGTGCGTACCTGTACAGGTCCCTGCAGACCTGCCCATACATTCCCGCAAATTCTTTCGCGTCACATTTCATCTGTCACCCCTCCCTCAGGAATTCCTTTTATAATAAGAGCCCCAAAAGGGGCCAAGTGTTGCACGGGAAATTGATAATACACATTTTTATAGCGAAAAACAACGCGATTTTCACAAAAAACCAGCGAATATTTCATTTCTTTTCACATTTTTCCTGCAAAAAATCCTCCCTCTCAGCCGAGAGGGAGGACTGCTGCATTTCCTACCCTTTATAATAATTGATGAGGCATCCCTTCAGGATGATCTCCCGCTCCGCGTCCGTCAGGTCCCCGAGCGTGAACGAAAGTTCCTTCCACTCGTCGCCCACGACGTAAGCGCGGATCACATCCGCCTTCTCCTCCACTGCTTTGCGGATCCCCGGAACGAAGATATAATCGCCGTTCTCAAAGCTCAGGTGTTCGTGATCTTCAGCGGTCAAAAACGGAAGCATTCCCCAGTTGATCAGGTTGGAGCGGTATCTCTTCGTCGCGTACTCGTTCGCGATGTTCGCCCAGCCGCCAAGTACTTTCTGGCAGGACGCCGCCTGTTCCCTCGCGGAGCCGTCACCCGGCTTCACCGCAAAGATCGTGCTGCCCACGCCGATATTGCCCCTGCCGGCCTCCGGAACGTGTTCCTGAATCTTCGCCATCACGGGCTTTAATTCCTCCAGCGCATCCAGCGGACACTGTCCCGCCTCGATGGCCTTCTGGGCTTTCTGCACTTCCTTCGCGCGCCCCACATACGCCGGATCCTTCCTGGAAAGGGCGAACTCCGCCAGCCCCAGCGGGTTAGAACGGTAGGAGGACGTCTCGCCGGACGGGATCAGCTCGTCCGTCGTGGTGACCGGATCGTGGATCTCGGAGACCACCTTCAGCACCAGGTTCTCCGCAAGCGCGGACATCTCCGGCCAGTCTTTGATGTTCGGCCCAAACTGGATCTCCACGGACGGATCCGCAATCCCCTTGCTGTCGAACACCCGGTTCGCATAGATATTCTTATCAAAATGGTACTTCCGCCCCGTATACTCTACATCCATCTCCGTGGCCGCCGTCAAAAAGCCCCTGTTCGCCGCCGTCGCCGCGATCGAGCGCGCGTCCATCAGCGCCACCGACGCGATCTGTCCGCTCTGCAGCTTGGAACCCTCGCGGTTCGGGAAGTTCCTGGTGGAATGGCGGATCGAGAATGCGTTGTTGGCCGGCGTATCCCCCGCGCCGAAGCACGGACCACAGAACGCCGTCTTCACGATCGCGCCGGAGGCCAGAAGATCCGCCGCCGCGCCGTTCTTCACCAGTTCCAGGTACACCGGCGTACTCGCCGGATAAACGCTAAGTGTGAAGGCGTCGGAGCCAATATATCTTCCTCTCATAATGTCCGCCGCCGCGCAGATATTTTCAAATCCGCCGCCCGCGCAGCCCGCGATGATCCCCTGATCGACATACAGCTTTCCGTCCACGATCTTGCTCTGAAGCGAATAGTCCACCGCGCCGTCCAGGCTGACCAGCGCTTTCTGCTCCACATCGTGCAGGACGTCCGTCAGATTTGCCTTCACCTCGTCGATCGTATACACGTTGGACGGATGGAAGGGCATCGCGATCATCGGACGGATCTCGCTCAGATTCACATACACCATCCCGTCATAGTAGGCAACGCTGCCGGGATTCAGTTCCTTATAATCCTCCTCGCGCCCATGGATCTCATAGAATTCGCGGATCTTCTCATCCGTCTTCCAGATGGAGGACAGGCAGGTCGTCTCCGTGGTCATCACATCAACGCCGATCCGGAAATCCGCGCTCAGTTTCTCCACGCCCGGGCCGACAAACTCCATTACCTTATTATTCACATAGCCGTTCGCAAATGTCGCTCCGATGATCGCCAGCGCCACATCCTGAGGGCCGACGCCCCTCACCGGCTCCCCGTCCAGATAGATCGCGACAACTCCCGGCATCTTGATGTCATAGGTCTTATTCAGCAGCTGCTTCACCAGCTCCGGTCCGCCCTCGCCCATCGCCATCGTTCCGAGCGCGCCGTAGCGTGTATGGCTGTCGGAGCCGAGGATCATCTTTCCTCCCCCCGCCAGCATCTCGCGGGCATACTGATGAATGACCGCCTGGTGCGGCGGCACGTACA
>CANRMH010000005.1 GCA_947631695.1 uncultured Lachnospiraceae bacterium
GGTGGACAGCATTGAGGAAGTGAAAGAGTTTCTGTGGGATGAAGGCCTGGATATCGAGGGAATGACGCTGGAAGAGATAGAGGAAGCGGCGGAGGTATTTCCGCTGCCGAGCGGACGGTATCTGATTGTGGAAGGTTAGGAAACGTCAGAGGGACGCATGAAAAGGGACCATAAAGGAACGCCGCAGCTATTTGGCTGCGGCTTTTTTCAGGGCGTCGTCGATGGCGTTTATGATGACCTGGGAGGTATAGGGATTTTCATCGGAATACTGGATATCTTCAAGGGACTGCTGCTGATAGATCTGTTCGGCGATATCTTCCATAGCCGGCTGGATCAGCGGAAACATAGTCGTTACAGTCTCATCCAGATTGGAAAAGCGGATGGAATTGATGTGGGATTCATCCACGGTGACTTCCACCTCCAGCGGGGTATTATTCAGAGTGACCGTCGAGGTGTAGACGCCGGGCATGTATTTTTCTTCCTCCGCTTTCGCTTCCCGGCTTCTGGGGAAGAACATGAACGCCAGAAGAAGAATCAGGACTATGGCCAACACGACAAAGACAGCCGTGTAAATGATTTCTTTCATGTGTAATACGACGATTTTTGTTTTGGAACTCATAAACCCCTCCTGTATACGCAAATGATAAGCTTACTTTATATACTGTATGAGCGGAAGAGGAAAAATATTCCTTTTTCGTTTTGCAGGAAACTTTGTTCCCTATGAAACGAAAAGCGCTTGGCGGGATCGCGCTGCGGCGCAAAGTTTCCGTATTTCGCGTGACAAAAGGCAAAGCATCCTGTAGAATGGTTAGGGAATATGAAAAGAAAGAGGAGAAAGAAATGTTCATTATCGCAGGACTTGGAAACCCCACTTTGCAGTATGAGGGAACGCGGCACAACGTGGGGTTCGACGTCATAGACGCTATCGCGGAAGAATATAATATTTCAGTGGATTACACACAGCAGAGGGCGCGCACGGGGAAGGGGATCATCGCGGGGCAGAAAGTGATCCTGGCAAAACCCCAGACCTATATGAATCTCAGCGGCGAGAGCGTCCGGGGACTGGCGGACTACTATAAGATAGATGAAGAATCCCAGCTGCTGGTAATATACGACGACGTAAACTTGGATGTGGGACAGCTCAGGATCCGGAAGAAAGGAAGCGCCGGAGGGCATAACGGAGTCAGGAGTATCATCACCCATCTGGGGACGGATGTCTTTCAGAGGATCAAGATCGGCGTTGGGGAGAAGCCTCCGTATTACGATCTGGCCGATTATGTGCTGGGACATTTTTCGGAGGAAGAGCGAAAGAAAATGAAAGAGGGTTACGGCCGCGCGGTCAGGGCGGTGGAGATGATTCTGGAGGGAAGGATCGATTCCGCCATGAATGAATTTAACAGAAAGTCAATTTGAAGGAGTTACAGAGAATGCAGGCTTTGATCAGACCGCTTCAGGAACTGGCGGATTATGAGGAACTTCTGAAGCGCCGTGGAGAAGAACCGGGGATGATACGGATTTCGGGATGCGTGAATTCCCAGAAGACGCATCTGATGTATGCGCTCGCTCAGGGCTGCAGATACAGGGTGATCATCTGTTCCGGCGAGTCAAAGGCAAAACAGATCTATGAGGAATATCGTTTTCTGGACGGAAACGTCTATTATTATCCGGCCAAAGATTTCCTGTTCTATCAGGCCGACCTGCGCAGCAAGGAGTTGATCAGGCAGAGAATGACGGTGGTACAGGCTCTGATGGAGCAGGAGGAGATTACGGTCGTGACCGGTATGGACGGCTTTATGGACGCTCTTGTGCCGGCGGAATTTATCCGGCGGCAGACGATACGTTTGAGAGGCGGACAGTCGGTGGATTTCGGAGAGATACAGACGAAGCTTGCGCGTATGGGTTACGACAGGGAGGACCAGGTGGAGGCGCCCGGACAGTTTGCCGTGAGGGGAGGGCTTCTCGACGTCTATCCGCTGACGGAGGAGGTCCCGGTCAGAATCGAATGGTGGGGGGATGAGATCGATTCCATCCGTACGTTTGACGCGGACAGCCAGCGTTCCATTGAGAATCTGGATGAGATACAGATCTATCCCGCGGATGAATTTCCGGAGGAAAAGATGCAGAGGGTTTCTTTTCTGGATTATTTTCCGAGATCCCAGACCCTGCTTTTCCTTGACGAACCACTCCGGATTCTGGAAAAGGGGGCTTCAGTGGAGGAAGAATTTCTGGAAGCCCAGGCAAAGCGGGCGCAGAGCGGATATGCGATCGCCGAGGAGGAGATGAAGTTGTATTCCTCTTCGCAGATCGTAAAAAAAATGAATTCGTACAGCGCGTTCGGATTTTCGGCGCTGGAGACAAAATGCGGGGATCTGAAGCTTCGCGGTCAGTACAGCCTGGATGCGAAGAAGGTCAATCCCTATAATAACAGTTTTGAAATGCTGACCAGGGATCTGAAACGCCTGAAGAGGAACGGATACCGGGTGGTGCTTCTGTCCGGTTCCCGGACAAGGGCGAAAAGGCTGGCGGAAGATCTGAGGGATTATAACCTGAGCAGCTTTTACAGCGACGAGATGGACCGGGAAGTCAATCCGGGGGAGATCATGACCGCCTTCGGATATGTGGCGGAGGGGTACGAATATCCGATGCTGAAGTTTGTGGTGATCTCGGAGACGGATATATTCGGGAGAGAGAAGAAGAAAAGAAAACGCAAGGTCTATGAAGGGAGAAAGATCCAGAATTTTTCCGAGCTGAAACCGGGAGATTATGTGGTGCATGAAAACCACGGACTGGGAATTTACCGGGGGATTGAGAAAATTGAGGTGGACAGGGTCGCGAAGGATTATATGAAGATTTCCTACGCGAAAGGAGGAAACCTCTATATTCCCGCTACCCAGCTGGATCTGATCCAGAAATACGCCAGCGCGGATTCCAAAAAACCGAAATTGAACGCCCTGGGTTCGCCGGAGTGGGCGAGGACGAAAAAAAGAGTCCAAGGCGCGGTGAGAGAGATCGCGAAGGATCTGGTGGAACTGTACGCCGTGCGCCAGCAGAGGGAAGGATTCGTATACGGAAAAGATACCGTGTGGCAGAGGGAATTTGAGGAGATGTTTCCGTTTGAGGAGACGGAGGACCAGCGCCTTGCCATCGAGGCGGTGAAGCGGGACATGGAGAGCAGGAAAATCATGGACCGCCTGATCTGCGGGGATGTGGGGTACGGCAAAACGGAGGTGGCGCTTCGCGCCGCTTTTAAGGCCGTGCAGGAGAACAAGCAGGTGGTATATCTGGTTCCGACTACGATTCTGGCGCAGCAGCATTACAATACGTTCACCCAGAGGATGAAGGAATTTCCGGTGCGTGTGGATCTGATGTGCCGCTTCAGGAGCGCGGCGCAGCAGAGAAAGACCATAGAGGACCTGAAAAAAGGCCTGGTGGACATTGTCATCGGAACTCACCGGGTACTGAGCGGCGATATGCAGTACAGGGATCTGGGACTTCTGATCATAGATGAAGAACAGAGATTCGGCGTACAGCACAAGGAAAAAATAAAAAAACTGAAGGAAAATGTGGATGTCCTGACGCTGACCGCCACTCCGATTCCCAGAACTCTGCACATGAGTCTGATCGGGATCCGCGATATGAGCGTACTGGAGGAAGCGCCGGAGGAGCGAATGCCCATTCAGACCTACGTGATGGAATACAACGACGAGATGGTGCGGGAGGCGATCGAGCGGGAGTGCGCCAGACAGGGACAGGTGTATTATGTATATAACCGGGTGGAGGATATTGCGGAAATCACAGGGCGCATCCAGCGGCTGACGCCGGATGCGGTCGTCCGCTATGCGCACGGCCAGATGAAGGAACGCCAGCTGGAAAAGATCATGTACGATTTCATCAACGGGGAGATCGACGTACTGGTTTCAACGACGATCATTGAGACGGGATTGGATATCCCCAACGTCAATACCATGATCATCCACGATGCGGATCGCCTGGGACTCGCGCAGCTCTACCAGCTGAGGGGACGGGTGGGACGCTCCAACAGGATGGCTTACGCATTTCTCCTGTACCGAAAAGATAAGATGCTGCAGGAGGTGGCGGAGAAACGCCTGTCCGCGATCCGTGAGTTTACGGATCTGGGTTCCGGGATACGGATCGCCATGCGGGATCTCGAGATCCGCGGCGCGGGAAACCTTCTGGGCGCGCAGCAGCACGGCCATATGGAGGCGGTCGGGTACGATCTGTACTGCAAAATGCTGAACGAGGCGGTCAGGCAGCTGAAGGGGGAGACGCAGGAGGAAGAGTTTGCCACCTCCATTGACCTGAACGTGGACGCCTACATTCCTGAAACCTATATACCGAATGAATATCAGAAGCTGGATATCTATAAAAGGATCGCCGCCATCGATAATGAGGAAGAGCTGGAGGATATGACGGAAGAACTGACTGACCGGTACGGGGATATTCCGGGCAGGGTGGAAACGCTGCTTCATATTGCGGGGCTGAAGGCGATGGCCCATCGCGTGTATGTGACGTTGGTGGAGCAGAAGGGGGAAAGCATTTCCTTTTTCATGTATGAGAAGGCCCGGGTGAATCCCTCGAAGATTCCGGAGATGGTTGCGCAGTATCACGGGGATCTTGTCTTTAAGGCGGATGGCCCGCCGTGTTTCCTTTATCGGAAGAGGGGAAGGAGCGGAAAAGGCAAGGAAGATTCCGTAATGGAAGTTGTGAAAAATGTGTTAATTTCAATGAAGGGATTGCTTGAATAAAAAAAAGAGGGTATAATAGTGAAGTTAGCAAGAACTAAGGAGGATATGAGAAGATTATGAAAAAATTAGCGATACTTGCGCTGGCAGGTGCGATGGCGGTGGCTTCACTGACCGGATGCAGCGGGATAAAAGATAACGAAGTTGTTATGACTGTGGGCGGAGATGAGGTGACCGCGGATATTGCAAACTTTTACGCAAGATATACGCAGGCACAATATGAGACCTATTACGCGGCATATCTTGGGGACGATATGTGGACCAGCGAAGTGGAGGAAGGAAAGACTTACGAGGAGACGGTGAAAGACTCCGTTCTGGATCTGCTCAAAGATATGTATGTGTATGAAGACCATATGGACGAATACGATATTTCACTGACGGACGAGGACAAGACGGCTATCCAGGCCGCCGCTGAGGAATTTGACAAGAGCAACGGAAGCGGCGAAAAGAAAAAAGTGTCCGGCAGCAGGGAAGTTGTCGAGCGCTGCCTGACCCTTCAGACCATTCAGCTGAAAATGCAGGATGCGATCGGCGCGACGGCCGACCAGGAGGTGTCGGATGAGGAGGCCGCCCAGAAGAAAATGCAGTATGTGACCTTCTCCCTGACGACAACGGATGATGACGGAAACAGTGTGGATCTGACCGATGAGGAGAAGGAAGCGCTGAAAGAGGATGCGCAGACGTTTGCGGACGGCGCGAAGGACGCGGAGGATTTTCAGGCATATGCAGCGGAACAGGAGCTGGAAGCTACAGAGTCCACGTTCGATTCCGAGTCGACGGCTCCGGCAGCCGAACTGATCGAGGCGGCGGACAAGCTGACGGAAGGCGAGACGACTGCGGTCGTGGAGACGGATACGGCTTACTATGTAGCGCGTCTGGTCAGCGAGTTTGACAAGGAAGCGACAGAGACGAAGAAAGACCAGATCGTGTCCCAGCGCAAGCAGGATAAGATTACGGAGACGCTGGACGGCTGGAAGGAAGAGACAGAGATCAAGGTGAACGAGGATGTGTGGGCGAAAGTGAAGTTTACGGATCTGAAGATCACCATGAAGCAGCAGGAGACGACGGACGACGCTTCCGCGGAGACGACCGACGACACCTCCGGGAAGACGACGGACGATACCACGGATGACGCTGCGGACGATATCTCCGCGGATACGGCGGACGATGCGGCTGCGGACGATACCTCCGCGGACACGACAGATGATGCGGCTGCGGAATAGAATATAAATATAAAGGATTTTAATAAACAGGAGCGTGCATTCGGATGGATGCGCGCTCCTGTTTTACAGAAAACTCAATGACTGTCACTGCATGACGGAAGTCAGGATCTCGTTGACCAGCTTGCCGTCCGCCTTGCCCTTCACCTTTGGCATCAGGACCTTCATGATCCGTCCCTTATCCTTCGGGGTGGGGGCGTCGATGCCAAGCTCCGACAGGGTGGCGTCGATGACGGCGCGGATCTCGCCGGCGTCCATCATTTTCGGCGCGTATTGTTCCAGAACGGCGAGACGGTTTTGGCATTCCTCAATAATGTCTGTTCGCTCCGGCGGAGTCAGTTCCAGGGTTTCTTTCGTCTGCTTGATTTCTTTCATAATGACCTGCGTTTCCTCTTCCTCGGACAGATCGGAACGCTTGTCGATCGCCTTGTTCTTCAGCGCTGCCAAGAGCATGGACAAGGTTTCTTTGGTTTCCTTATCGCCTGCTTTCATCGCTTTTACCATAGCGCTTCTTACTTCGTCAATTTTGCTCATGTTGATTTCCTCCTTAAGATTATTCAATACGTAATTCACAGTCCTTTGCCGCGCAAAAACGCGCTCCGGCCGGGCCGCCCGCAGATTGCGGGAAGCAGCGTTCGGCTACCGCAGGAAGATGTGGATCAGTTTGTCGTACATATTTTTGTAGGGCTGATATCTCATGGGAAGATCCAGCCAGGTCTTTTTGTCTACGATGCTCTTATAGTGTGAGAAGGTTCGGAATCCATCCCTGCCGTGATAAGAACCCATCCCGCTTTCTCCGAATCCTCCGAATCCCATCTGGCTGGTGGCGAGGTGGATAACCGTGTCGTTGATGCAGCCGCCTCCGAATCCGCACTGCGACATGACCTGCCGGGCCGTTTTCCTGTTGCCGGTAAACAGATACAGAGCGAGCGGATGCGGCATGGAATTGATTTTGTGGATCGCCTCGTACAGAGAGGAATAGGTCAGGACGGGCAGTACCGGCCCGAAGATTTCCTCCTGCATCACCGCGTCCTCAAAGGTGACGCGGTCCATGACGGTGGGTGCGATCCGCAGGCGTTCCGCGTCCGTCTGCCCTCCGCAGACGATCTTTTCCGGATCTGTCAGCCCGGTGATCCGGTCGAAATGCTTCCGGTTGATGATCTTCCCGTAGTTCTCGTTCTGCAGGGGATCTCTTCCGAACTGCAGATGGATCTGGCGTTTGATCTCCTGGATCAGACGGTCTTTGATGCGGGGATCGCAGTAGATATAATCCGGTGCGACGCAGGTCTGGCCGCAGTTGAGGAACTTCCCGAATACGATCCGTTTTGCCGCGAGTTTGATGTCGGCGGTTGCGTCAACGATACAGGGACTCTTGCCTCCCAGCTCCAGCGTAACAGGCGTCAGATTGTCGGCGGCGTGTCTCATGACTTCCCTTCCCACCGCCTGGCTGCCCGTAAAAAAGATATAATCAAAGTGTTCTTTCAGAAGGCGGCTGTTTTCCTCGCGCCCGCCCGTGACAACCGCCACATAGTGTTCCTCGAAGCATTCCCCGACGATGGTGCGGATGATTTCGCTGGTATACGGCGAATAAGCGCTCGGCTTCAAAACCGCGGTATTTCCGGCGGCGATAGCGTCAACCAGAGGATCCAGCGTGAGCAGGAACGGGTAGTTCCAGGGACTCATGATCAGCGCGACTCCGTAGGGAGAGGGCTTTTTAAAACTTCTGGAAGGAAACTGTGCGAGCGGCGTCAGAACCGTCTTTTCTCCGGCGAAAGAGCGGATATGCCGGAGCAAGTAACTGATTTCGCTCAGTACAAGACCTGTTTCGCACATGTAGCTTTCAAAATTGCTTTTTCCGAGATCCCTGCGGATCGCCTCGTTAATATCTTCTTCGTGACGCACAATGCAGTTCTTTAGTTTCTTCAGAGCGCGGATCCTGAAATCCACCGGAAGCGTTGCTCCGGAATAAAAGTATGCGCGCTGTCTCTTTACGATTCGTTTGATTTCTGATTTCTGCATCAGTGATCCCTCCTTTGCGGATTCTCTCCTGATCTGCGGGATCCTGTCCCCGATCCGGAAACTGTCCCGATTGATATCTGAATATCCTTTCCATAATATTTTGCGGAAAAAAAGAATAGTTGCATTATAACAAAAGATGCCCTGCAGTGCAAGTGAACAGGAATGGGTTTTGTTCCGGATGCATAAAAAAATTTCATTTACAGATACTATTTCCATTAATGGAAAGTACAGTAAATGGAGGATATTTAATATGAAAGCTACAGGAATCGTGCGGAGGATCGACGATCTCGGAAGGGTCGTGATTCCGAAAGAAATCAGAAGAACACTGCGGATCAGGGAAGGCGATCCGCTTGAGATATTTACGGACAGGGAGGGGGAGATTATTCTGAAAAAATATTCTCCGATCGGAGAGATTTCCGTCGTGGCAAAGCAATATGCCGAGAGCCTCTCCCAGACGCTGGGGTGTCTGGTATGCATCAGCGATATGGAACAGGTTGTGGCGGCTTCCGGGAACGGGAAGAAGGAGATGCAGGATCAGTATATTACCAGACAGCTGGAGAAGGTTCTGGACGACCGTGAGAACATCGTCGCCGCTTACGGGGAGAAAAAGTTTGTAAAGATCATAAACGAACAGGAGGATACGTACGACTGCGAGGTAATCTCGCCGATCATATGCGAGGGGGACGTCATAGGATCGGTGATCCTCCTGACGAAGGGAGGCCAGAAAAAGTTTGGGGAGCTGGAACAGAAAATGACGGTGTGCGCGGCCGGATTTCTGGGAAAGCAGATGGAACCTTAACAGGGGATGAAGGGGAAAAAGAATCCTCTTTGGCTATTCATAATTTCTTTTCGCGGCACATATCAATGAGATAGAAGATAACGGGACAAGGAGAGAGATTATGAGCAGGAATATGAATATCAAAAAAAATTCAAAGGTGCTGTGGGTGCTGAAAGCGCTTCTGGTGTCGTATTTGGTGACCGGCGTGCTGCTTCTGGCTCTGGCAATGCTTCTGTATAAGCTGGAACTGGATGAGAAAGCAGTGTCGGCGGGAATCATTGCCATCTATGTGGCGGCAACGCTGATCGGAGGCCTGTTCCTCGGGAAGATGGCGAAAGAGAAACGTTTTATCTGGGGACTGGGGCTGGGGCTTGCGTATTTCGCGCTTCTGCTTCTGATCACGCTGGGAGTCTACCATACGCTGGACGGGAGCGGAACCGGCCTGATGACGACGTTTATCCTCTGTGCAGGCGGAGGAATGATAGGCGGGATGATTTCCTGAAAAAATACTTTCCAAAAGATACCGCTTATGCTATAATAATTAAAGTTTAAGCCAGCATAAGGAGGAGAATTGCATGAAGCATGTGAAAACATTGAATACACAGACTTTGAACCATACAGTGAAAAAAGGCGGCTGCGGAGAATGCCAGACATCCTGCCAGTCTGCCTGCAAGACGTCCTGTACCGTAGGAAATCAGGTTTGTGAACAGAAGAAATAGAGAGGTTCCGGAAAATACTTGAAGCAGCGGCTTTTGGTGTCGCTGTTTCTTAATGATATGGAGCCGGCAGGAGAAAGGGGTACTTGGCATTGATTCATCAGTACCGGAATAACGGGTATCACATTGTCCTGGACGTATACAGCGGAGCCGTACATGTGGTGGACCGCCTGTGTTACGACGTGATCCGGGGCCTGAGAGAACAGAATGAGGACCAGACGGCGGAATCGCTCGCCGATCCGCGCACGGCGGAGGAACTCTTGCGTTTTCTGGGACAGGCCTATTCCAGCGAAGATATTCTGGACGCTCTGTGCGAGGTAAGGGAGCTTACGGAGGCGGGGCGGCTGTTTACAAGGGACGTTTACGAACCTTACATCGATGAGGTAAAGAAGCGCAAGACCGTGGTGAAAGCGCTGTGCCTCCACATTGCGCATGACTGTAATCTGGCTTGCAGATACTGTTTTGCGGAAGAGGGGGAATACCATGGCAGACGGGCGCTCATGAGTTATGAGGTGGGGAAAAAAGCTCTGGACTTTCTGATCGCGAATTCCGGAAACCGAAGGAATCTGGAAGTGGATTTTTTTGGAGGCGAACCCCTGATGAACTGGCAGGTCGTGAAAGATCTGGTGGCTTACGGGAGAGAACAGGAAGCCCTGCACGGGAAGCACTTCCGATTCACCGTGACGACGAACGGCGTCCTTCTGAACGACGAGATTCAGGATTTTATCAACGCGGAGATGGATAACGTGGTACTGAGTCTGGACGGACGGAAGGAAGTCAATGACCGGATGAGACCGTTCAGAAACGGAAAGGGGAGCTATGACCTGATCGTTCCGAAGTACCGCAGACTTGCGGACAGCCGTAATCAGGAGCGCTATTATGTGAGGGGAACATTCACGAGGGACAATCTCGATTTCTCTGAGGATGTCCTGCATATGGCGGATCTGGGATTCCGGCAGATTTCGATGGAACCGGTAGTCGGACAGGAGACGGATCCCTACGCGATCCGGAGCGAGGATCTTCCCCGGATTTTTGAGGAATATGACAAACTGGCCAGAATCATGGTTGAGAGGGAAAGATCAGGAAAGGGCTTCCAGTTCTTTCACTTTATGATAGACCTGGAGGGAGGCCCCTGTGTCGCAAAGAGATTATCCGGATGCGGCTCCGGGACCGAATATCTCGCGGTGACTCCCTGGGGGGATCTGTATCCCTGCCATCAGTTCGTGGGAGATGAGAAATTCCTGATGGGCAATGTGGACGAGGGAGTGAAGAGGCCGGAGATCGCGGATGCTTTTCGCGAATGCAGCGTCTATTCCAAAGAAAAATGCAGAAATTGCTTTGCGAAGTTTTACTGCAGCGGCGGGTGCATGGCGAATTCCTACCATTTCCACGGCACGATCCATGACGCGTACGAGATCGGCTGCGAGATGCAGCGCAAGAGGATAGAATGCGCGATTATGATGAAAGCTGCGTTGGCAGAATAAGAATATAAGGAACAGAAAGGATGTAAATCATGAACAAGAAAAGAGGAATCTTCAGTCTTGCCGTAACGATCCTGCTGATCGTGCTTCTGGCGTTTACGACGATCCAGGGGTTCGGCGCGAACCATGCGGGAGCGGCAAGCAACATCAAACTGGGACTTGACCTGGCGGGTGGTGTGAGCATTACATACCAGGTAAAGGACGACAACCCCACGGCGGAGCAGATGAGCGATACCATCTACAAGCTCCAGAAGCGTGTGGAACAGTACAGCACGGAAGCTACGGTATATCAGGAGGGAACAGACCGGATCAATATTGAGATCCCGGGAGTGACGGACGCCAATGCCATTCTGGACGAGCTTGGCAAGCCCGGTTCTCTGGAATTTAAGACGGAGGACGGCGAGACGGTGATCACCGGCGCCGACGTCCGTACGGCTTCGGCCCAGTCCGGACAGGACAACATGGGAAACAATGAGTACAGTATTGAACTGGATCTGAACGACGAGGGAGCCACGAAGTTTGCGGATGCGACTTCCGCCAATGTGGGCAAGCAGATCTCCATTATCTATGACGGAGAGACGATCAGCGCCCCGAAGGTGAACGAGGCGATTACCGGCGGCGTTGCGTATATTACCGGAGATTTTACGTTTGAGGAAGCGGACAATCTTGCCGCGACCATCCGTATCGGCGGCCTGCAGCTGGAACTCGAAGAACTTCGTTCCAACGTGGTGGGAGCGCAGCTTGGCGAACAGGCGATCACCACAAGTATCCGCGCCGGGATCATCGGTTTGATCCTCATCTTCATCTTTATGTGCGTGGTTTACCTTCTGCCCGGCCTTGCGTCCAGTTTGGCGCTGCTCATTTATACGGGGATCGTGTTCGTTATCCTGGATGCGTTTGACATCACGCTGACCCTTCCGGGTCTGGCCGGTATCATCCTCAGTATTGGTATGGCCGTGGATGCGAACGTCATCATCTTTGCCCGTGTGAAGGAAGAAATGAGCCGCGGAAAGAGTGTGAGAAACGCGCTGCAGACAGGATTTCACAAGGCGACGTCCGCAATCGTGGACGGAAATGTGACCACCCTGATCGCGGCGGCGGTTCTGCAGTTTTTGGGAACCGGAAGCGTGAAGGGCTTTGCCCAGACGCTGGCGATCGGTATTGTCGTTTCCATGTTTACGGCGCTGGTGATCACCCGGATGATCGTGTTCGGGTTCTATGCGCTGGGGATCAGAAAAGAGACTTTGTACTACAGACCTTTGAAGGAACGCGCGCCTGTCAATTTCCTGAAGAAAAAGAAAATTTTCTTTGCGGCTTCCTCCATCGTGATCCTTGCGGGGCTGGTCCTGATGGGCGTAAACGGAGCGTCCGGAAAAGGAGCTTTGGCTTACAGCCTGGAGTTTGAGGGCGGTACCGCTACAAACGTGACGTTTGACAAGGATTATTCCATCGACGAGATCGATGCTCAGATCGTTCCGGTGATAGAGGATATCACCGGGGACCACAACGTACAGACCCAGAAGGTGGCGGGAACCAACCAGGTCATCATCAAGACGAAAACTCTGGATCTTGATACCCGCGAGGCGCTGAATCAGGCGATGGCGGAGAAATTCAACGCGGATGAATCGCTGATCACCGCGGAAAACATCAGTTCCACCGTCAGCAGCGAGATGAGAATGGACGCGATCGTTGCCGTGATCATTGCGACGATCTGCATGCTGATCTATATCTGGTTCCGGTTCAAGGATATCCGGTTCGCGGCGAGCGCGGTGCTTGCGCTTCTGCACGACGTGCTGGTAGTGCTTGCGTTCTATGCGGCCGCGAGGATTTCGGTGGGCAATACGTTCATTGCATGTATGCTGACGATCGTAGGTTATTCCATCAACGCCACCATCGTTATCTTTGACCGCATCCGTGAGGAACTCCGGCTGAAGACGAAGGGCGTGGAGCTTGAGGAGCTTGTAAACAAGAGTATTACACAGACGCTCACAAGAACGATCTATACTTCGCTTACCACATTTATCATGGTGGCGATCCTGTTCATCCTCGGCGTAAGTTCCATCCGCGAATTTGCACTTCCGCTGATGGTAGGCATCGTGTGCGGCGGTTACTCTTCCGTATGTATCACGGGTGCGCTCTGGTATGTAATGAAAGCGAAGCGCAGTAAAAAAGCAGCTGAATAATATAAGTGAGAGAGAAAGCAGCCAGGCCATGGAAACAAGATGGTTTGGCTGTTTTTGTTACAGGATATCTGAAAAACCGCCGGAAGAGCATCCGGCGGGCAAGCGCAGGGGGAAAATATGGAACGTTGGGTTTTGCTGCGAAAAGGCGCTGATTTTGCAGCCATCGGTAAAAAATTTCAGATCAGTCCGCGCCTGGCCTGTCTGATACGGAACAGGGACATTGTGGGGGAGGACGCGATCCGGGAATATCTGTACGGAACTATTTCCGATCTCCATGACGGGATGCTGATGAAGGATATGGACCGGGCGGTAGAAGTTCTGACCGAAAAAATACGCGCCGGAGCCAGGATAAGGATCATCGGCGATTATGACATCGATGGGATCTGCGCATCCTATATTCTGTGGGAAGGCCTGGAAAAGCTGGGAGCATCCGCGGACGTCTGCATTCCCGACCGGATCGCTGACGGCTACGGGCTGAACAGAAGTCTGATCGACCGCGCGTTTATGGATCAGGTGGACACGGTACTTACCTGTGACAATGGGATCGCCGCCCAGGAGGAGATCGCATACGCGAAAAGCCTGGGAATGACGGTTGTGGTGACCGATCATCATGAGATCCCGTTTGAGGAGGGAACAGACGGGGAAGAGGGAAAGCGCTATCTGCTTCCTCCTGCGGACGCGGTGGTCGATCCGAAAAGGGAGGACTGCCCCTACCCCTTCAAAGGCTTGTGCGGGGCGGCGGTCGCTTATAAGCTGACGGAGGCTTTGCATGAGAGTATGGGCAGAGACGCCTGCGACATTGATTATCTGATGGAAGCGGCGGCAATCGCGACGGTGGGAGACGTGATGGATCTTACGGGGGAAAACCGTATTCTGGTAAAGCAGGGGCTTGAGATGCTCAGGAGAACAACCAATCCCGGATTAAGGTCGCTGATGGAATGTACGGGGCTGGACCCGCAGAAGATCACCGCCTACCATATCGGTTTCGTATTGGGACCCTGCATGAACGCCAGCGGGAGACTGGATACGGCGAAGCGGGCATTGTCCCTCCTTCGGGCAAGAAACAAGCGCGAGGCGGATATTCTGGCCGGGAATCTCAAAGCGCTCAACGACAGCCGCAGAGCGATGACGGAGGAAGCCGTGAAACAGGCGGTTTGGCAGGTGGAACATACCCTGGCGGGAAAGGACAGGGTACTGGTACTTTATCTTCCGGACTGCCATGAAAGTCTGGCCGGGATCGTGGCGGGCCGCATCCGGGAGCGGTATTACAGGCCCGTGTACGTGCTGACGGATTCAAAAGACGGGGTAAAAGGGTCCGGCCGCTCGATCGAAGCATATCATATGTATGAGGAACTGAATAAGTGCAGGGACCTGCTTACCCGTTTCGGAGGCCACAGGCTTGCGGCCGGCTTGTCGATGAGGGCGGAGGATGTCGGGCAATTCCGGGAGAGGATCAACAGGGTATGCGCGCTGAGCGACAGCGATATGGCGCAGAAAGTGAGGATCGATATGCAGATGCCGTTTGCCTGTGTGACGGAGGAGCTGACGGAGGAGCTGAAGATGCTGGAGCCTTTTGGGAAAGGCAACGAGAAGCCCGTATTTGCGGAAAAGGACGCGGCGCTTTTAGAAGTGAGATTTATTGGCAAGAATAAGAATATGCTGAAACTCCGGCTCAGAGACTCGCAGGGGACGGAGATAGACGCGCTGTATTTCGGCGACGCGCAGAATTTTATGGATGATCTGAGACGCAGGTACGGGGAGGAACAGGTGATGGCCCTGCAGAACGGACGGGAGAACGGGATCCGTATTTCGATCACGTACTATCCCGAAATCAACGAGTATATGGGCGTGAGGACGCCGCAGATCGTCATAACCCATTATATGTAGAAAAATGTAGAACATCGCAGAATTATTTGAAAATCTGCGGCAAGAGTGATATACTGAACTATATGTTTTTTTATAGATTGTGGGAAGGAATGAGGAAAAATGAAAAAGATTGAAGATTATGTGATGAGTATTCCCAATTTCCCGGAAGAAGGGATTATATTCAGGGATGTGACCAGTGTTCTGCAGGATGCGGAGGGATTACATCTGGCGATTGATCTGATACAGGAAAAGCTGAAGGGGCTGGAATTTGACGTGGTCGCGGGTCCGGAATCCAGAGGATTCATCTTTGGCGTGCCGGTAGCCTATAATATGAAAAAAGCATTCATTCCGATCCGGAAGAAAGGAAAACTTCCCAGGGAAACGGTGTCTGTGGAATATGACCTGGAGTATGGAAGCGCGTCGATCGAGATACATAAGGACGCCATACAGCCGGGGCAGAAGGTTGTGATCATCGATGATCTGATCGCCACGGGCGGAACGACGGAGGCGATGGTGAAGCTGGTGGAGATGCTGGGCGGAACGGTAGTAAAGATCGTTTATCTGATGGAACTGGCAGGTCTGTGCGGAAGGGAAAAGGTTCCCGGATACGACGTAGAGTCTGTGATTGTATATCCCGGCAAGTAGGAAAGTGTCATACGTAAAGGAGTGGACGGACATGGCAGACGTGACAATCTATGAATCAGACGCGGTCAACAGGATCGCTTCGGAGTCGATTATGCAGGATCTGGCGGACGGCCTGGATGTGGTGGACGGACATGCGGTGAAAGCTCCTGCGGATTACCAGGATCCCGATGAACTTTACCGTCTGTTGAGCCGGCGAATCCGCAAATATCACCCATCCGCCGATCTTTCGTTGATTGAGAACGCATATCATATCGCAAAGGACGCTCATGAAGGCCAATACCGGAAATCCGGGGAGGCATATATCATTCATCCCCTCTGGGTCGCCATTATCCTGGCGGATCTGGAGCTGGACAAAGAGACGATCATCGCGGGAATACTGCATGACGTGGTGGAAGATACCGTGATGACGGAGGATGAGATCCGGCAGAAATTCGGAAACGAGGTCGCCCTTCTGGTAGACGGCGTGACCAAGCTGGGACGGTTGTCCTATTCCGCGGATAAATTGGAGGTGCAGGCGGAGAACCTGAGGAAAATGTTTCTTGCCATGGCAAAGGATATCAGGGTGATCCTGATCAAACTGGCCGACCGCCTCCACAATATGCGTACGCTTCAGTTTATGCGAGAGGAAAAGCAGCGCGAAAAAGCGCGCGAGACGATGGATATCTACGCTCCGATCGCCCACAGGCTGGGAATCGCAAAGATCAAGACGGAGCTGGACGATCTTTCGCTGAAGTATCTTCAGCCGGACGTATTCTATGATCTGGTGGAGCAGATTAACGCCAGGAAGACGGAGCGGGAAGAATTTGTACAGCAGATCGTGGAGGAAGTTTCCACCCATATCCGCAATGCGCATATCAAAGCGGAGGTCAGCGGAAGGGTAAAACATTTTTTCAGTATTTATAAAAAGATGGTCAATCAGGATAAAACCGTGGATCAGGTCTACGATCTGTTTGCGGTTCGTATCATCGTGGATTCCGTCAAGGACTGCTACGCGGCTCTCGGCGTGATCCATGAACTGTACACGCCGATACCCGGCCGCTTCAAGGATTATATCGCGATGCCGAAAGCAAATATGTACCAGTCTCTGCACACGACGCTGATGAGTTCCGTAGGGCAGCCGTTTGAGATTCAGATCCGCACACAGGAGATGCATAAGACGGCGGAGTACGGGATTGCCGCTCACTGGAAATACAAGGAATCCAACGACGGGAAGAAGAGCGTGAAAGCGCAGGAGGAAGAGAAGCTGAACTGGCTGCGGCAGATCCTGGAGTGGCAGAGGGATATGTCGGATAACAGGGAATTCCTGAATATGCTCAAAGGCGATCTGGATCTGTTTGCGGAGGAGGTATACTGCTTTACCCCGAACGGGGATGTGAAGAGCCTTCCGAACGGCTCCACAACGGTGGACTTTGCGTACGCGATCCACAGCGCGGTGGGCAATAAGATGATCGGCGCGAGGGTGAACGGAAAACTGGTGAACATCGATTACAAGATCCAGAACGGCGACAGGATTGAAATACTGACGTCCCAGAATTCCAAAGGTCCGAGCCGGGACTGGCTGAACCTGGTGAAGAGTACGCAGGCGAAAAGCAAGATTAACCAGTGGTTTAAGAGGGAATTCAAAGAGGAAAATATCATACGCGGAAAGGAACTGATCGCAGGTTACTGCAAGGCAAAATCAATTTCCTACAGCGATATCATGAAGACCAGATACCAGGAGGTCGTACAGAAAAAGTACGGATTCCGGGACTGGGATTCGGTGCTTGCGGCGATCGGACACGGAGGGCTGAAGGAAGGCCAGGTCGCGAACCGCCTGATGGAGGAATATACCAGGGAACACAGGCAGGAATTGACGGACGAGGCGGTGCTTGGCCAGATTGCGGAAGCGTCAAAAAATAAAGTCCATATCGCGAAATCAAAAAGCGGGATCCTTGTAAAAGGAATCGACGATATGGCGGTGCGTTTTTCGCGCTGCTGCAATCCGGTTCCGGGAGATGAGATCGTAGGCTTCGTGACCAGAGGCAGGGGAATGTCCATTCACAGGACGGACTGCGTCAATATCATCCATCTGAGCGAGGCGGAGAGAGCGCGCCTGATCGACGCGGAGTGGGAAAGCGGCGTGGCGGAGGAAGCCGGCGGACAGTATCTCGCGGAGATCAAGATGTACGCCAAAGACCGCAGGGGACTCCTTATGGAAATGTCCAAAATCTTCACGGAGGCGAAGATCGACGTCAAGTCCATGAATGTGAGAACCAGTAAAAAGGGTACCGCGACGATTGAGGCGGGATTCATCGTACATGGAAGAGAAGAACTCGGGCATGTGATCGAAAAGCTGCGCCAGCTGGACGGCGTATTTGATATCGAGAGGACGGCCGGTTAGGAAGCCCGGGCGGCGGCTGATTTAAAATATCGGAAGAGGTCAGGTGAAAATATGCAGATAGAGACTTTTGTCGTGGGCGTTATGAACACAAATTGTTATCTGGTCGTCAATGAGGAGAGCAGGCGGGCGGTAGTGGTCGATCCGGCTGTCTGTTCCGCGCAGATGATGGAATATATACAGAGGGAAGATCTTCAGGTGGAGGCCGTCCTTCTGACGCACGGACATTTCGACCACATTATGGGGATCGATGATTTAAGGAAAAAATTTCCGGTTCCGGTGTATGTGCATCAGGATGAGAGAGAAATGATGAACGATCCCGTGATGAATTTTTCCGCCGGCTATTTTGGCGGTTATTCTTTTGCGGACGCAGTGTACATCCGCGGCGGACAGACGCTGTCCCATGCGGGTTATGACTTCCGGGTGCTGCATACGCCCGGACACACGCGGGGAGGGGTGTGCTATTACGTGGAGACGGAAAAAGTATTGTTCAGCGGGGACACTCTTTTTCGGGAAACTGTCGGGAGAACGGATTTCCCTGACGGAAGCATGTCGGATCTGGTGCGCGGAATTCAGGAAAAGCTGTACGTGCTTCCGGACGATGTAGAAGTATATCCGGGACATATGGAGAAGACCACGATCGGACATGAGAAGAGATACAATCTGTTTCTGTGACAGGGGGAAGTGAATGATTGAGATTATCTGCAAAGATGAATTGTATACCTATGACGTCTATCACATTACAAAGGCTTTTTTTCCGGAGGAAAAGGCGGCGCAGCGTCTGGATCCAAAGCTGGATTGCGCGGCCTGCGTGTCTCTTCCCGGGGAAGGGATCCTGAGAATACCCGATGAAGAAGGAGAGATTGGGAAGCTTCGGAAGTACAGGGTGGGATTTAGGCTCTACCAGGCATACGCGAAGCTGACCGGACGATCGCTGGCGTGGGGTCTGCTGACCGGCGTGAGGCCTACCAAGATCGCCATGCAGAAAATTGAGGAAGGGATGGGAAAGGAAGCGTTTGTTTCCTGGTTTTGCAGGGACTCTCTGGTAAGCGAAAAAAAGGCGGAGCTGGCATATGAGATCGCGCAAAGGGAGAGGAAAATCCTGCGTCCTCTGGATTACCGGAACGGATACAGCTTATATGTGGGAATTCCTTTTTGTCCGTCCGTGTGCAGTTACTGCTCTTTCAGTTCGGGGGCGATTGCCGACTGGGAGGACTGCGTGGACGCGTATCTGGACGCCCTGTGCAGGGAACTGTCCTATTTCGGAAGCGTCTGCGGCGGCAGGAAACTGAATACCATCTATATCGGCGGAGGCACTCCCACAACGCTTACGGAGTCTCAGCTGGAACGGCTACTGGCGCAGATCGACCGGACGTTTTCAAAGGAACATCTTCTGGAATATACGGTGGAGGCGGGACGGCCGGACAGTATCACGGAGGAAAAACTAAGAATTATAAAGGACCACGGGATCAGCAGGATTTCGATCAATCCCCAGACCATGCAGCAGAAAACGCTGGATCTGATCGGAAGGAAACACACGACGGCCGATATCCGACGGGCGTATGCCCAGGCGAGGGATATCGGCTTTGACAATATCAATATGGATCTGATTGCCGGGCTGCCGCAGGAGACGGCGGCGGATATGGAGGACACCCTTTCCCAGATCAGGCGGATGGGGCCGGACAGTCTGACCGTACATTCCCTGGCGATCAAGCGGGCGTCAAAAATGGCGCAGGAGCAGCCAAGACTGATGGCACAGGAAGTGTCCGATATGATTGAAATAGCGCAAAAAGTGTCGAAAGAAATGAATTTATTTCCATATTATCTGTATCGGCAGAAAAATATTGCGGGAAACTTTGAAAATGTCGGATATGCGAAGGTTGACAAAGCGGGAATATACAATATACTTATTATGGAAGAAAAACAATCGATACTGGCGGCGGGGGCCGGAGCCTGTACGAAGGTACTCTTAAAGGAACCCGTGACCGTGCCGGGAAGCAAAAAACACCGCACGGCTACGATGATGCGGGTGGAAAATGTGAAAGATATCCCGGGTTATATTGCACGTATCGACGAGATGATAGAGCGGAAAGAGGAGTGGTTATGGCGTTAAAAAAGAAACCGGTGACAGGAATGAAGGATATCCTTCCCAGAGAGATGGAGATCCGGGATTATGTGATCGGACTGATGAAAGAGACTTACAGATCCTACGGGTTCTTACCGATTGAGACTCCCTGTGTGGAGCATATTGAAAATCTCTGCAGCAAGCAGGGCGGAGACAATGAGAAACTGATCTTTAAGATTTTGAAACGCGGAGAGAAGTTAAAGATCGACACGGCGCAGGAGGAGCAGGATCTGGTGGACGGGGGACTTCGATATGATCTGACGGTTCCGCTTGCCAGGTATTACTCGAACCACAGCAGCGAACTGCCGTCCCCCTTTAAAGCCATGCAGATCGGGAACGTCTGGCGTGCCGACCGCCCCCAGAGGGGAAGGTTCCGCCAGTTCATGCAGTGCGATATTGATATTCTGGGCGAAGCGGGCTGCCTGGCGGAGATCGAACTGATCCTTGCCACTACCGCGATGCTGGGCAAACTGGGGTTTAAGAATTTTACCGTATGCATCAACGACCGCAGCATCCTGAAGGCCATGGCGGCCTACAGCGGATTCGCGGAGGAAGACTATGATAATGTCTTTATCGTCCTGGACAAAATGGACAAGATCGGAAGGGAAGGCGTAGCCGGCGAACTGGAAGAAATGGGGTATCCGAAGGAGAACGTGGAAAAGTATCTGGAGCTGTTCGGGGACGCGCTTCCGGGTGTGGAAGGAATCCGTTTTCTGAAAAAAAAGCTGGGACTTTTCCTGAAACAGGAGACGGCCGACAACATGGAGCGCATCATTTCCAGTGTGGAAGCGGCAAAAGAAGCAGAGTTCCGGGTCCGCTTTGACCCCACTCTGGTGCGGGGGCAGTCCTACTATACCGGAACCATCTTTGAGGTAATCATGGATGATTTCGGAGGGTCTGTGGCAGGAGGGGGACGTTACGATAAAATGATCGGAAAGTTTACCGGCCAGGACACGCCCGCCTGCGGATTTTCCATCGGATTTGAGAGGATCGTAATGCTGCTTCTGGAAATACGGTTCCGGGAGGCAGGCGGAAGAAAGCGTATCTGATCGAGAAAAACATGCCGGAGGAAGGAATGCTGAAGGTGCTGAAACTTGCCCGCGAAGATCGCAAGCGGGGATATCAGACGATGATCTGCAATATGAAGAAGAACAAAAAATTTCAGAAGGAACAGCTGGAAGCGGAAGGCTACAGGGAAATCGCGGAGTATTACAGGGATTCGATCAACGGATAAAGGAAAAGGAGAACATATCATGGCAGAATCAATGCAGGGGTTAAAGAGAACTCACCGGTGCGCCGAACTATCTCCGGAACAGATCGGCGAAACCGTTACAGTCATGGGCTGGGTACAGAAGAACCGAAATAAGGGCGGGCTGGTTTTTGTGGATGTGAGGGACCGCTCGGGAATCATACAGGCAGTATTTGAGGAAGGAAAATCGTCGCCTGAACTGATCGCGAAGGCGGCCGGACTGCGCGCGGAATACGTGGTGGCGGTAGTCGGAAAGGTGCAGCGGCGTTCGGGAGCTGTAAATTCCAATCTTGCCACGGGGGAAATCGAAATCATTCCGGAGGAACTGAGAGTTTTGTCGGAATCAGAGACGCCTCCGTTTCCGATTGAGGAAAATTCCCGCACAAAGGAGGAACTGCGCCTGAAATACCGCTATCTGGATCTTCGGAGGCCGGATCTGCAGCGCAACCTCATGATGAGAAGCCGGGTAGCGACGCTGACCAGACAGTTTCTGGCGGAGGAGGGGTTCCTGGAGATCGAGACCCCTGTACTGATCGGAAGTACGCCTGAGGGAGCCAGGGATTATCTTGTGCCGAGCCGTATCCATCAGGGACATTTCTATGCTCTGCCTCAATCGCCGCAGCTCTTTAAACAGCTGTTAATGTGTTCCGGATACGACCGCTATTTCCAGATCGCGAAATGTTTCCGGGATGAGGATCTGCGGGCGGACCGTCAGCCGGAATTTACGCAGATCGATATGGAATTGTCTTTCGTGGATGTGGACGACGTCATCGATGTGAACGAAAGGCTTCTGGCGAAACTGTTTGACGAGGTGCTGGGAGTGAAAGTGCCTCTTCCCATTCCCAGAATGACATGGAAGGAGGCGATGGACCGCTTCGGCTCCGATAAGCCGGATATCCGGTTCGGGATGGAGCTTACAGACGTTACGGAAGTTGTGAGAAACTGCGAATTCGCCGTGTTTAAAAACGCGATTGAAAATCATGGAACGGTGCGCGGAATCAACGCAAAAGGACAGGGATCCATGCCGAGAAAAAAGATTGACAAGCTGACGGCCTTTGCGAAGGATTACGGCGCGAAAGGGCTGGCATATATCGCTGTGCAGGAAGACGGCACGGTGAAATCTTCCTTTGCAAAATTCATGAAGGAAGAGGAAATACAGGATCTGATTCAGGCGATGGATGGGGAGAATGGAGATCTGCTGCTGTTTGCCGCCGATCAGAAAAAAGTTGTCTGGGACGTGCTGGGCGCCCTTCGTCTGGAACTGGCCCGCCAGATGGAGCTTCTGGACAAGAGCGATTACCGGTTCCTGTGGATCACGGAATTCCCGCTGCTTGAGTGGAGCGAGGAACAGAATCGTTTTACGGCGATGCACCATCCGTTCACTATGCCGATGGAAGAGGATCTGAAGTATATTGACTCCGACCCGGGACGTGTGCGCGCGAAAGCTTATGATATTGTGTTAAATGGAAATGAGATCGGCGGGGGAAGCGTGAGAATCTTTAACCCGGAGATCCAGAGCAAGATGTTTGAGGTTCTGGGATTTACCGAGGAACAGGCGCATGAGCAGTTCGGCTTCCTGTTGACCGCGTTCAAGTACGGGGTGCCGCCGCACGCCGGGCTGGCGTACGGACTCGACCGCCTGGTGATGCTGATGGCACAGGAGAACAGTATCCGGGATGTGATAGCGTTCCCGAAGGTGAAGGACGCCTCCGACCTGATGACGGAAGCACCGACGAGGGTGGAACCAAAACAGCTGGAAGAACTGGGACTTTCGATTGCGGCGCAGGATGAATAAAAGGAGTTTTTTTAGCGAAAAAATAGAATTTGACACCAATCTGACACCAAATTGACACCAATTGATGCAGAGATAAAAATAAAATAACGGGAGCGATATGTGATCTGACTACTAAGAGCGTCGGCAGACGAAAGAAATGGTTTTGCCGACGCTTTTTTGCGCGTACATCATTGACTGGTGACGGATTCACACATGGTAAGATTGCGCTTCGCTGCGGCTCGGCTCATTAATCGTCCCCTCATGCGGATCGGACTGGCCTTTGCGCAGGATTATAGTGTCCGTATCAATATAGTTATGAATCGTCGTGAATTGCTCCAAAGGAGTCAGTCCTATGCTGTTTATGGGTTCATCCGCAATTTCGTTTGTATGAAGCGATATTTTTTTTATGAATGACCGCAGTGCAGTCATGGCGCTGGATAATTCAGCAGTATCACAAATAGAAAGGACAGGATATAGGAAGTTTTATAAAAAAATTCCTGAGATTATCTCAGGAATTTTTAAGAGCGACAGACGGGGTTCGAACCCGCGACCCCGACCTTGGCAAGGTCGTACTCTACCAGCTGAGCCACTGTCGCAAACAATATATCTGTTCTCTCGAACAATAGATATTCTACTATAAAGAGGTTGCTTTGTCAACAACTTTTTTGTAAAATGATATTAGTAAGATTGTACGGTGTTACTGGTTCCGGAGTGAACAGTAATTGTACGGCTTCCGAGGGGAAAGGAAATTGTTTTATGGAGCAAGAAGCGGTTTTAACAAGTGATCAGCGATATACAATTTTTAAATATGGAGACTATGTTATTCGGTTTAAAGCGCCATATTCACTGGAAAAATATGTACAGGTGAAAGAATGGGATCATGGTTATCTGGTAGTTATGGCAAAATATAGACATAATGAAATGCCGGAGGAAGAATACATCGATTTGATCCCTATTTTGGAGGCACTGTATATTGATGCTAATCTTTTTTTGAAGCCGATACAGAAAGTGAGGATTTCTTATGATTGATGTGATGCAGGTAGCGGATAGAGCAGATATGATAATTAACGGTTATGCGTTTACAAAAGATGACAATGTGATTCGGGTTTTAAATCTGAATAGTCCGGATAAGGCAGTCCTGATGGATATGTCGGGAGATGTTTTGGAAACGTACACCTTTTTGCACAGTGGAATGTATGCATGTCCATGCAAGTGATAGAAAACTGACGGAAGCTGGTTCAGCAAAGTTTTTTGTGAAAGAAAACGGAGATAGTGTTCTTCAGAACCGGGGAGTATTAAACGATAGGGATATTCGAATAATTCAGGCTTTTATAAAAAATAATTATCAGGAAATGTATTTAAAATGGGCTGAATACAGTAAGAAAGGATTTTATGAAAAATGATGAACCGGATGGGGAAGGACATTGTAGCAGAATTTGAAAAGGCATATCACCTGCCGAACCCTGAACTGCACGAGCGGTTCGAGTTCAGGGAGATCCGAGTGGAGGAAACGGATCAGGCGGCGGAGATGGAGTACATCTGCTTTCCTCCGAATGAGGCGTGTACGAGGGAAATGATGGCGGAGCGCATCGCCAAAGCGCCGGAGATGTTTCTGGTGGCGGTAGACAGGGAGACGGGAAAGCTCGCCGGATTCCTGAGCGGACTTTCCACGGATGAGGAGCGCTTTCGGGATGAATTTTTCACGGATGCCGGGCTGTACGACCCGGATGGGAAAAATATCATGCTGTTAGGGCTGAATGTGCTTCCGGAGCATCGCGGTCAGGGGCTTGCACGAGAACTGATGTACCTTTACCTTCGCAGGGAGCAGGAGAACGGGAGGAGAGAAGTTTTTCTGACCTGCGCGCCGGACAAGATAGAGATGTACCGGAAGATGGGATTTCAGGATGAGGGAATATCGGATTCCACCTGGGGCGGAAGCCTCTGGCATGATATGAGATGCGTGATTCGAAGATAGACTTTGCTTGTATTTTGGCCGGGCCGGGTTGTGGCCCGGCCAAAATATATTTCTGCGGTTTTGGAAAAAGCTGTGAGAAAGGGGATTGTTTGGAGAGAGAATCTGTGATATACTACAAACGTAAATGATAATCAATATCAATAGCGGACTGCAACAAGGAGGTACAGAACATGAGCGTGGTGATCATTGGCGGGAATGAGCGGATGGAGCAGCAGTATAAGCAGATTTGTAAAAAACATAAGTGCAAGGCGAAGGTATTTACCAGAATGAGTGGAAACCTGAAGGAACAGATCGGGAGGCCGGATCTGATTATCTTATTTACATCTACAGTCGCGCATAAGATGGCGTACTGTGCGCTGAAGGAGGCGCAGCGCAACGACATCCGCGTAGAGCGGTCGCACAGCGCAAGCGCGAGCGCACTGGAAGGGATATTGCAGGAGTGCGTCTAAAGGAGATGGTTTTTTGCATGGAAACCTTGTATTGTTCCTAAAATATGCAATTTTGAGAATAATAATATCCCTTTTGTTTTGACATTATTCCCGAAATGTGCTATCATTGCTTTACTGATAAATTTGTCCGGGGAGGAAATGAAATGGAGTATATCAAGGTGTCCGCCGCCGCCGAAAAGTGGGGAATCTCGCCTCGGCGGGTGCGCGTTTTGTGTGCGGAGGGAAAGATCGACGGAGTGATCCGAAAGGGAAAGCTTTATATGATTCCTGAGAATGCCGAAAAGCCGTCGGACGGAAGAAGGAGTGAAACTGTACTGCTGCGTGACATTGAAAAAAAGATAGACGCGTTGTCAAAGCTTCGTCCGCTTACATCCGGAGAGATCGCGCGATTGGCGGACGAATTTATGGTAGATTTTACTTACAATTCCAACGCAATCGAGGGCAATACGCTGACGTTGAAAGAGACGGCTATGGCGCTCGAAGGTATGACTGTCGGACAAAAACCGCTAAAGGATCACCTTGAGGTGGTCGGGCATAGGGACGCATTTCTTTATGTGCAGGAGGTCGCCGAAAATAAAATTCCTCTTTCGGAATCGGTAATAAAGAATATTCATTCGCTGGTGCTTATGTACCGTCCCGAGGACAAAGGCGTGTATCGTCGTATTCCGGTGCATATTATGGGAGCTTATACAAAGCCGGAGCAGCCCTATCTCATTGAGCCGAAAATGAACGAGCTGATACGTTCCGACGAGGCGCGCAAAAGTCAAATGTCCGTTGTCGAGCGTGTTGCGCGGTTTCATCTTGAATTTGAGGGTATACATCCGTTTATCGATGGCAACGGAAGAACGGGACGGCTCCTTTTGAATCTGGAGTTGATACGGAACGGGTACCCGCCGATCAACGTCAAATTTACCGACCGCAAGCGTTATTACGATGCCTTTGACGCATATTTCCGAGACGGAGACGCGGGAAAAATGATATGCCTTATCGCGGAATATGTCGGTAAAAGACTCGATGAGTATTTGGTGATTTTAAACAGCTGAAAAGTAGAGATGTTTACAAACGTCTTTGTTGATAGTGCAAAAGTTATACAATTTCTCAATAGATATTACACATGATTTGTCTATAATCTTTTCAGCGTATCTTCCTTGTGTGCGTTCCTGGTGGAACTGCGGAAAAGTATCCAGATCCAGTAGCGCTTTTTTGATCCGGTCAACCTGACCTCTTTTTGGTAATAAATATCCTTTTCCAGCTTTTGCCGAAGCGGACTCGACGAATATGTTTTGCCGTGTTATACTTTATCGTGCGGGGCACGCTTGCCCGAAAGGCATGTATTACGAGGTACCCGAATGGGTGTACTTTAGTCATTCCAAGATGAAATTTGTTATACAATTGATGAAAAAAGCAAGCTGAAGATCAAACCGGTAAAAACGGACAATGACCAGCTTCAGCTGCTGATGTCAGGACAGATCGACCATATGGATAAGAGCAGGAATGGCTTCATCTATCATAACTATATTCTCTTCACAGAGCTGATCAATGCTTTCCTGAGTGAAAGTCCTGATCATACGGTTATGATGATTCATGACGGAATTGACAATCTGATCTGTGCCGATATCCGACTGGATCAGGATGATGACGCCCAGGAGATTTTTGAGAGAATCAATTCTACGGGCATTACTTTGGGACTTCCGGACTTGATCAGAAACTATGTTTTGATGACGGATGATGAACAGGAAAGACTTTACGAGGATTACTGGCTTATTACGCAGGAGCTGCTGTCAAAGGATCGTCTGGAAAGATTTTTTCTGGATTATCTCAATATGAAAAGAGCGCGTAATCACTGACAATCTTACGATTGAACATATTATGCCTCAGAATAAGAATCTTTCAACAGCCTGGCAGAAAATGCTTGGCGATGATTGGGAAGTTTTTGTATACAGTGCAAGGCCAAATGCCGGAAACGAGGTGAGAAAGCATTGAAAACGAGAGAGGAAGCTTTGGAGTACGGCCTGTCGTTTCCGGACACTTATCAGGAAGCGCCGTTCCATGATCCCAACTGGCAGCTTGTGCGGGTGAAGGGAAGCAGGAAGGCGTTTCTCTGGATATACGAGAGAAACGGCTATATCAATCTGAATGTAAAGGTCAATCCGGAGTGGCGGGATTTCTGGCGTAGAGCCTATCCGTCCGTGACGGCGGCATATCACCACAATAAAGAACACTGGAATACGATCATACTGGACGGTACGGTTCCGGACGCTGAGATCCGGCGCATGATCGCGGAGAGCTATGATCTGATCACGGACACACCCACGAGAAGAATTTACGAAGCGGTAAAACAGATCCCGCGGGGGAAAGTCGCCACATATGGCCAGATCGCGGAACTTGCCGGGGACAGGAAGATGGCGCGGGCGGTTGGAAACGCGTTGCACAAGAATCCCGATCCGGATGCGGTCCCCTGCTACCGCGTGGTAAACGCAAAGGGAGAGCTGGCGGGGGAGTTTGCCTTCGGCGGCGAAGGCGCGCAGGCAAGGCTCCTGGAGGCGGATGGGATCGAGGTGGTCGGCGGGAAAGTCGATCTGGAAAAATATGGGATGTGACAATTTTACTCAGAGAAGTCTCTGGGCGGTTTCGGAAAGTAAAGCGGCAGTGGAGGACCATTGCCGCTTAAATCATGGGCGGGTATACTTTTGAACTGTTGCGAAAAACTATTTGAAAAAAGTATTAAGGAATGCCGGAAATAGTGTTATGGCCATAAATAGAAATGATGATCAGTTCCAAAATGCAGCAAAAATGAAGGTTAGGGTAGTTTCGCATCTGCTTTCATACGGGGATGAATGTCAGCGCCTGCAGGCGCAGCTGATCTTGCAGTGCGCCCCGTTTTTAAAGGGAATGAAGGCGGCTTGCGCGGTGAGTCTTTCGGTTGAACTCTGCGGATGGCTCGCGAGGGTTCTGAAGGATACCGGAATTTCCTGCCGGACGCTGGCGGCGGAGGAAAAACGCCGGCTGGTGATTTTTTACCGGGAGACGGATTTTGCCGCGTATCTGAGGCGGGAAGACGTTGCGGATTTTCTGGAGGAATACGGATATGAGACGGGCGCGGGACCGCGTAAAGCGTTGGAAAGGCTGGCCGGAAGGTTCCGGCGTTATTCGGAGGGACGGTCGCTTTTTCCTCATGAAATCGGCGCTTTTCTGGATTATCCGATTGCGGATGTGGAAGGCTTTATCCGAAATGCCGGGAAGAATTATCTTCTGTCCGGATACTGGAAGGTTTACCATTGTCCTGCCGCAGCGCAGATGATATTTTATGCTTACGATAAGGCGAGGGCGGCCGCCGTGAACGAATATCTGACCGGTACGTCTTTGCGGGGCATTGCGGCGGGAGGGGAGCTGGCATGAGCGCTGTAATTATCGGCGGAAACAGCAAATTAAATATTCCAGGACGGAGAGCGAAATGTTATAATAAAATTGACTTTATCGTTTATTCCCGCGAGCAATGAGACAAGCGTCCATGCTTGTATAGATATTTGGCGAATTTCGCGGGGGGGGATAAAATACCCGTCTCTTGGGGCGTACAGGCGAAAATAAGCTAGGTTATGCCCCGCAGCTTGCTGCGGGTATTTGACTATGGAAAGGAAGGAAAAGATGAAAGCGAGAAGAAAAAAGAAACGACTGGCGCTGCTTCTGACAGCGGCAATGCTCTGTCCGTCCGTGAACGGGACTGCTCTGCAGTCGAAGGCGGCGGACAGTCTTATGGATGGTCTGCAGGTATGGTACAAATTTGATGAGACAAGCGGCGCGGTGGCAAAAGATTCTTCCGGAAACGGGCGGGATGGGATCGTTGTGGGCGGCGCGGAATGGATGACTACCACAGGTAATCAGGGAGTTGCGCTCAATCTGGACAACACGAAAAGCGGCGGGAAGTACGTGGATGTACCGGTTTCCGTAATGGAGGATGTGACGGATGATTTTACGATCAGCGCGTGGGTAAAAGTGACGGACTGCCCGATCTGGGGAAGGATTCTTGACTATGGGACGGATTCATCGAATGTGATGTTATGGACGGCGAACAGCTATCACTTTAAGATGGACAATGATATGGACAAGACGGTGGAACCGCCCCGCAACGGCACGGAAGAGGCGTTCAGGCAGGGATGCCCGCTTAGTTTTCTGTGGCCGGAAGCATACAGCGAGCCGAGATGGCAGAATATAACCGTTACCCGCAAGGGTCAGGCCACTTCATTGTGGATTAATGGATACAGGTGGGATACAAATGAATACACGACGGACGTCCCACGTACAGGCGAGGGATACAGGTTCTATATCGGCAAGTCCAACTGGGAGGCGGATCCCTATGCAAGCATGGAAATCAAGGATTTCCGTTTATATAACCGTTCTCTTTCCATCGATGAGATCAATGCAGTGATGGAAATGGGCGAGTGGACGGATGAGATTCAGGTACACTATGCCATGGACACAATAGAGCTTGCGGATCTTTCGTCGGTAAAGGAAAACCTGTATCTTCCTACAATTGTGAATGATAAGGTGAAAGTGGAGTGGGCGTCGGACAGCGAGGCATTGGAGGTAAACGGGTATGTGGGAGCGGTACACCGCCCGGACGCGGGAAAAACAGCGGTGACGGCAAAGCTTACGGGTACCTTTTCCAGTGGGAAATACTCGGAAAGAAAAAGCTATGATGTAAAAATTCTTCCGAAAGCGGAGGATGAAGTTACATATACTATGACTGTAGACACGAAAACTCCGGTGCATGAGATGAGTCCGACGATGTATGGCCTGTTTTATGAAGATCTGAGCATGGCAGGAGACGGAGGACTTTATGCGGAACTTCTCAGAAACACCTGCTTCCATGATGCAGAGGACTCGATTCCTTATTGGAACCTTTATACTTCGGAAGGTGCGTCCGGTCAGATGAGCCTGGATAGAACCGACAACCTGAACGACGCTCAGTTTCAGCATCTGAGACTGGATATTACAGAGCTTCCGAATGGCGGATATGTCGGTATCCGCAATGAGGGGTATAACGGCATGGAGTTTGAGCCGGGCAGTAAATATGAACTTACGTTTTTTGCCCGTTCCGATGATTTCAGGGGTTTTGTCTCTGCAAAACTGCTGAGCGTCACGGGAGAAGAAATCTCTGCCGCGGCAGCGGTGGAAGGACTGACTCCGGAATGGAAAAAATATTCTCTTACTCTTACGCCGGACGAATATGCGGCGCAGGGGCAGCTTGCCCTTTATTGTGAGGGTTCTGAAGGAACCGTATATTTCGACGTAGTCTCCCTGTTCCCGGCGGAAACCTACAAAGGACATGGCCTGAGAAAAGATATGGCGGAATCCATGGAGGCCATGAATCCCACTTTCCTGCGGTTTCCAGGAGGATGTTATGTAGAAGGAAGGACAATGTCGGACGCGTTCCGATGGAAAAATACTCTTTATGAAAAGGAAGACAGAGCGGGCCATGACAGTCTCTGGAACTATCGGGTCACCGACGGGCTTGGATACTATGAATTTCTGGAACTCTGCGAGGATCTGGGATGCGAGCCATATTACGTCTGCGGCGTAGGAATCGCACATGAGGATAATGAAGATTGGCAGTACTGGATTCAGGATGTCCTGGACGCGATTGAATTTGCAAACGGAGATACGACTACAAAGTGGGGAAAAGTACGCGCCGAGATGGGACATCCCGAACCGTTTCATCTGAAATATATAGAGATCGGCAATGAAGCAAACTTTCAGTATGATTTATATGCGGAGCGCTATCAGGATTTCTATGATGCGATCAAGGCAAAATATCCGGATATGATCCTTCTCGCGGACTGCGATATTCCGGAAAGCTCGATCGATATGGTGGACGAGCATTACTATAATAACGCGCAGTTCTTTATTGACAATGCATACAAGTATGACGGGTACAGCCGGGATGATTATAAGGTCTATGTGGGAGAGTATGGAGTACACACCTCTCATGGACTGCAAAATCTCTATGCGGCGGTTGGTGAAGCGGCGTTTATGACGGGCATGGAACGAAATTCGGATGTGGTGCCGATGAGTTCTTATTCGGAACTTTTTGTAAATCTGAATCATCAGAACTGGAATGCTACAGGTTCCCTGTTTGACAGTTCCAGATTTTACTCAACGCCTTCTTATTATGCTCAGGTAATGTTTGGGGAATATGTGGGAGACCAGGTTCTTGCGACTGCGTATGAGGCCGATGACGGATCGTTTCAGACGGCAATTTCAGGAGGCGTGGGACTTGGCGCATGGGATACGAACGTAACGTACCGTGATATTAAAGTAACGTCCAATAAGGATGGCAGCCTGCTGTTCGACGGAAACAGCGCGGGAGCCGGCGCGTGGACGACGGGAACAGGTACCTGGTCGGCAGATGGCGGTACAGTCAGCCAGACAGAAATTACCGGCGACTGCAGAGCGTGGCTGGATGGAAAAGACTGGACGGATTATACGTATGAAGTGACAGCCAGAAAAAACAGCGGCGAGGAAGGATTCCTGCTGATTGTGGGGGAAGAGGATAGCGATAATTTCTATTATATTAATCTGGGCGGATGGCGCAATGTCCAGAGCGCGATAGAGAGAACCCACAATGGGACAAAGAGCGCCGTCACCGCATATGTCCCGCAGGTAATCGAAGCAAACCGCGATTACAAACTGAAAGCAGTTGTGGATGAGAACCATATCAAAGTGTATGTGGACGGGGTTCTTGAGTTTGATTATACGAAATATGGTTCCGATCAGTGTCCTTTGTACTATGTTTCAGAGAAGGACGATGAAACCGGAGACATCATTCTGAAAGTAGTGAATACTTCCGACAGGGATTATGATACCAATATCAGACTGGACGGAACACAAAAGACGGCTTCCAAAGCAAAAGCGGTGGTTATGACGTCGCAGAGCAGATATGATGAAAATTCTTTTGACAACCCGGAAAAGGTAGCGCCGGTCACCGTTCCGGTCACAAATGTGAGCGGAGATTTCAGCTATACGTTTATGAAAAATTCCATTACGGTTTTGGTGATACCTCCGTCCAACGAGGGGGAAGAGCCTGGCGTGGAGCCGGTAGATGTGGATCAATGGTTTACCGATGTGGATCCTGCCGGCGAAAATGACTGGCCGGTACCGGAGATTCAGGATGTTTTCGACCGCGGGATCATGACAGGCC
>CANRMH010000006.1 GCA_947631695.1 uncultured Lachnospiraceae bacterium
GATCGACCTGTGAATAGGAGACTCCGTATTCAGCCAGAGAACCTTCGGACGGGCGGATTCCGATCACCTCTTCCAATGTATCGTAGGGTTTGCCCGCCGGAGCAAGCAATTCATCCCCGGGCCGCAGGTTGGCGCCAAGCGCGATGGCAAGGGCGTGCGTGCCGCAGGCGATCTGCGGCCGGACAAGCGCGCTTTGTGCGTGGAAGATATCCGCGTACACGTTTTCCAGCGTATCGCGGCCGTGATCATCGTAGCCATAGCCGCTGGCATAGTGAAAACAGGATCCGTCCACCCTGTTCTTCTGCATTGCGCGGATCACCTTTAACTGATTAAATTCCGCGTTCTCATCGATCGCCTGAAAACGTTCTTCCAGTCCGCTTTCTATTTTTTGTCCGAAATCAAGAACTGCGCCGCTGATTCCGAGTTCTTTATACATTTTGGAAATTTCCGACATGTTTTATTCCTTTCCTTTCTCTTCCATCCGTTTCACGAGGCAAAGCATAGATTCAACGATCGCCGCCTCGTCGTACGCATATTCCTGCTTTTCTGTCCAGATCACATCGCGTTCCCTCTTAAACCATGTGATCTGCCGTTTGGCGAAATGACGCGTATGTTGTTTGATCGCGCAAACCGCCTCTTCCAGTGTGTACTCTCCGTCCAGATAAGCCAGAAGTTCCTTATAGCCAAGTCCCTGCATGGATACCAGACTGCGTCCGTATCCCATTTCCTTCAATCTCTTCACCTCGCCCAGCAGCCCTTTTTCCATCATCTCATCGACGCGGCTGTTGATCCTTGCATAGAGGCGGTTTCTCTCATCGTTCAGGACGAAATAAAGAAAATTGTAGGGGGAAGTCCGCTCGTGTTCCCTCGCGTTGTGTTCGGAGATCTTACTCCCGGTCTGACAGTAAAATTCAATGGCGCGTATGACTCTTTTACGGTTGTTCGCATGAATCTGCCGCGCCGCTTCGGGATCGATCTCCATCAGCTTTTGATGCAGGGCCGGGTTTCCGTTTTCACGAGCAAAGTGTTCCAGTTCTTTTCGCAGACCCGGATTTTCCCGTCCCAGGGAAAAATCAATATCGTAGAGAAGGGCCTGAATATAAAAGCCGGTTCCGCCCGCGACGATCGGAATGTGTCCGCGCCGGTAGATTCCCTCAAGCGCTTCTTTTGCCATCTGCTGGAATTTTACCACATGAAATTCTTCGTTCGGAAGAAGGACGTCTATCAGATGATGGGGGACGCCTTCCATTTCCTCCGGAGATATTTTGGCGGAACCGATATCCATATACCGGTATACCTGCATGGAATCCGCTGAAATAATCTCTCCTCCGACCGCCTTTGCAAGACGGATGGACGCGCTTGTTTTTCCCACCGCGGTAGGACCGGTTAAAATGATCAGTGGCGGTTTCATGCCTCTCCTTTCTTTGAGCGATCAAACAATTCTTTTGAATTTTTTCTCAAGTTCACGCTTTGAAATAGATATAATGGTCGGTCTCCCATGCGGGCAGTGATAGGGATTGTCCAGTTTCAGGAGTTCTCCGATCAGCGACCTCACCTCGTCGGCAGACAGCGTCATATTTCCTTTCACCGCCGCCTTGCAGGACATGGATGCGATCTTCTCGGCTACGAGCCGTGGATTTGTTTCGGTAACCAGTTCGTCGGAAAGACGGTCGAGCATTTCCAGCAGAAGGTCCTTCTGGGCAATGCCGAACAAATTATCCGGAACCGCGCGGACCGCGAAAGAGTCCTGTCCGAATTCCTCTATCTCGAAACCGATCCGGGAAAAATGTTCATGATAAGTTCTTAATAGTTCCGCGTCCCTCATGGGCAGGTCCAGGATGATCGGAGGACTGATATTCTGGGAGGTATATTCCCGTGTCCGCATTCCGGCGAGCGTCCGCTCGTAAAGCACTCTCTCGTGGGCCGCATGCTGATCTATAATGTAAAGCTGTTCCCCAAATTCCACCAGCCAGTAAGTCTTAAAGACCTGTCCGATCAGATGATATTCCGGAACAGACTGCCTGGCCAGCAGCTTATCATCGAAAAGATTCAGCTGCCTGTTCTCGGATTTCGAGCCTGACGCCTCCGCATTTTTTCGGTAATTTACAGCTTCCCGTATCCGGTTTTCCTGTTCGTTTGGCCGGAAGATCTCATCTTTTCCTCTGACTTCCGCCGAAGAATTCTGCAAATGATAGGAACGTACCCTCTCCTGCATCTTTTTCATGAAATAATCCAGATCCCTCTTCGAGGGGACGGTTTTATCCTGTGTGCCGGACTTTTTGTCCTCTGCGGAGGGCAGAGGCTGTCCGGAATTTTCTTTCGGCTGTGATTTCGAAGGTTCCGGAAGTGACACTTCCGGAATGAGTTCTCCCCTGTGAAGAGTTCTTCCGATTGCTTCGCAGATCGTTTGATAGACCTCCTGCTGGTTCCGGAAGCGCAGTTCCATCTTCGAAGGATGCACGTTGACGTCCACGCCTTCCCCGTCCATTGCAATATACAGCACTGCGAAGGGATATTTGTGCTGCATGGAAAAATCTTTATAGGCGTCCTCAACCGCCCGGGAGACCAGATTGCTTTTTATGTATCTTCCGTTTACAAAATAAGTCTGAAAATTGCGGTTTCCTCTGGAAATGACAGGCTCGCCGATATAACCGGATATCCGGATCCCGTTTTTTTCTTCGGAAATTTCCAGCAGATGGGCGGAAATCTCCCTTCCGTAAATGTGATAGATCACTTCGCCGACATTTCCGCTTCCGGAAGTGTGGAGCTTTATCTGCTGATTGTTGATAAACTGAAAGGAAATTTCCGGATGCGACAGGGCAAGCCTTGTGATCAGATCCCCTACATGGCTGGCCTCCGTCATGGCCGTCTTTAAAAACTTTCTTCTTGCAGGAGTGTTATAAAACAGCTGGCGTACCAGAAAGGTCGTACCGTCAGGCGCGCCCGCTTCCTCCAGGGAAATCTCCTTTCCTCCCTCAATGCGGTACGCGGTTCCATAGGTGCATTCCTTTGTCTTTGTAAGGAGTTCTACCTGGGAAACCGCGGCGATGCTCGAAAGAGCCTCTCCGCGAAATCCGAGCGAGGAAAGGTTCGTCAGATCCTCGACCGTCCGGATCTTGCTGGTCGAATGCCGCAGAAAGGCGGCGCGCACTTCCTGAGGATCGATACCGCAGCCGTTGTCGCTGATCCGGATGAACGAGATCCCTCCGTCCCTGATTTCTGCAGTGACGGCTGTGGCTCCCGCGTCAATGGAGTTTTCCGTCAGTTCTTTTACAATTGAGGCGGGTCGTTCTATCACTTCCCCCGCCGCGATCTTGTCAATGGTGATCTGATCCAGTACCTGTATCCTGCTCATACCTGCCACCTGTTCTTCAGCTTATTCTGCAGCTGATAAAGAGTATTCAGAGCGTCGATGGGCGTCAGATGGCTGATGTCCAGTTCCTTCAGCTCGTTCAGCACATCGTCGTCTTTCACTGTATCAAACAGAGAGATCTGCGCCAAGTCTACCTCGTCGTATTTCTTTGCCTTTGCCCTGCCGGCGCTTCCCTGCGCCGCAATGTCCTTCACCCTGGTGGTGATATCGGCATGAAGCAGCTCCTCCACGATCTCTTTTGCGCGCTCCGTGACGGAATGGGGGACTCCGGCCAGTTTTGCCACCTGGATCCCGTAGCTCTTGTCGGCTCCTCCCTTTACGATCTTGCGCAGGAATACGATGTCATCCCCCTTTTCCTTCACAGCGATGCAGTAATTGTTTACATTGTCGATTTTGCCTTCCAGTTCCGTCAGTTCGTGATAATGCGTTGCAAACAGGGTTTTCGCTCCCAGCAGCTTAGTGCTGCTGATATGTTCCACAACCGCCCATGCAATGCTCAGGCCGTCAAACGTGCTGGTTCCCCGACCGATCTCGTCCAGTATCAGAAGGCTCTTGCTGGTTGCGTTTCTCAGAATATTTGCCACTTCTGTCATTTCCACCATGAATGTACTCTGTCCGGACGCCAGATCGTCGGATGCGCCCACCCGGGTAAAGATGCGGTCTACAATCCCGATGTCTGCGCTGGAAGCGGGAACGAAGGAACCGATCTGGGCCAGGAGGACGATCAGGGCGGTCTGTCTCATGTAGGTGGACTTTCCGGCCATATTCGGACCGGTTATGATCGCCACCCGGTTCCTGCGGTCGTCTAAAACAGCGTCGTTGGCGATGAACAGATGATTGGGGATCATCTGCTCTACCACGGGGTGCCGACCGTCCCGTATCTCGATCCTGCCTTTCTCGTTGATCTTCGGACGGACATAGTGATTGCGCTCCGCCACAAGGGCAAGGGATGCGAAGACGTCGATCTGTGCGATCACTTTTGCCGTTGTCTGGATGCGGAGAACTTCGGCCGCAATGGCGTCCCGGATATCGCAGTACAGCTGATATTCCAGGGTGTGCAGGCGATCCTCGGCGCCAAGTATGGTATCTTCCAGTTCCTTCAGTCTCGGGATCACATATCGCTCCGCGTTGGTGAGCGTCTGCTTCCTGGTATAATAGTCCGGAACGAGATGCCGGAAGGAATTGGTCACTTCCAGACAATATCCGAAGACCTTATTGTATTTGATCCTGAGGTTTTTGATCCCTGTTTTTTCCCGCTCCTGCGCTTCCAGATCCGCAAGCCAGGATTTTCCCTGTGACTTTGCTTCCCTCAGGCGGTCCACTTCCGGATGATAGCCTTCCCGTATGATTCCGCCCTCCTTCATGGAAAGCGGGGGTTCGTCGCAGATGGACTGCGCGATCAGTGAGCAGAGATCTTCCAGGGGATCCAGGTCGCCGCACAGCTCTTCAAGCAGCGGACTGCGCATATCCCGCATCAGATTTTTAATGTGGGGAAGAATGGCCAGAGAACTCTGGAAAGCGTTGAGATCCCTGGGATTTGCGGATTGATATGTAATTTTGCTGATCAGACGTTCCAGGTCGTAAACGGAAGACAGATACTCGCGGATCTCTTCCCTTGAGATCGCGTTTTCACAGAACTCGGCAACGGCGTCCAGCCTTCGCTCAATGGAGGAGCGGTCGATCAAAGGCTGCTCGATATATTTCCGGAGAGTCCGGGCTCCCATCGCCGTCCGGGTCTTGTCAAGCACCCACAGAAGAGACCCCCTCTTCTGCTTTTCACGCAGGGTCTCCGTCAGCTCGAGATTCCGTCTGGTCGAACTGTCCAGAGGCATATATTTCCCTGTGGTATATACAGTCAGCTTCGCCAGTTGGGAGAGAGAGGTTTTCTGAGTCTCCTCCAGATATTTCAATAACGCTCCCGCCCCGATCGTGCCGTAGGCGTAATCCGACATGCCGAGGCTCTCCAGCGAATTTACTCCGAAATGCTCTTTTAACGTCCGCTCGCAGAGGCTCTCGTCAAAATACCAGGATTCCAGCGTATAGACGGTTATCCCGAGCCTTTCTTTCAGATCTTCGGGATCAATGCCGCTCATGTAGAAGGCCTCGTTGCAGACCAGCTCTGACGGCATGAATTTGTAGATCTCATCAAACAGTTTTTCAGAACTGTCCATCTCCGTTACAAAATAGTCTCCCGTAGTCACATCCGCAACGGAAAGCCCGTAACGGTCGGCGATGTACGCTACGCACATAATGTAATTGTTCCTGGTTTCATCCAGCAGCTGCATGCTGGTATTGGTACCCGGAGTGACGATCCGAACGACTTCCCGCTTCACAATGCCTTTGGCGGAGGCGGGATCCTCCATCTGCTCGCAGATCGCAACTTTATATCCTTTTGAAACCAGCTTGTTCAGATAGGACTCTACCGCGTGGTAAGGAACTCCGCACATGGGCGCGCGTTCCTCCAGCCCGCAGCTTTTGCTGGTCAGCGTAATCTCAAGAGCCTTTGAGGCCTCGAGGGCATCGTCAAAAAACATCTCATAGAAATCGCCCAGTCTATAGAACAGAATGCAGTCCTGGTATTCCCTTTTCGTCGCCACATACTGCTGCATCATCGGGGATAATTCTTCTACTTTCATTTTTCTTTCGGTTCCTTTTCTGTAAACTGTGCGCGCACGGGCGCGCTTTGTACATTAAAGTATACCATTCTTTGCCGTTTTGTAAAAGAGAAATTCTGCTGTTTGTCGTGTCAAAGTACGTGGTAATACGGCTTCGCCTCACCGAAAATCCAATATCCCAGGTAACCGCTCAAAAGGATCCCCGCCGCGCTCAAACCAGAAAAAATCAGAACAAAAGGAAGACAGATCTGGCCGAACAGCTGAAAAGGCATATTGCTGTAATCCCATACGCTCAGACGCAGCCATTTATTTACAATGATCCCTGTTATAAATTCCATGGCCGTTACAAATATCGTGCATCGGATCAGTTGTTTCCACAGAGGATCTTTCCAGTCAAGCGACGAACCCTGAATGTAGAAAAACAAAAAGCAAAGACCTCCGAGAATAAACATGGACCAGTGGGAAAATCCGCGGAATATAATTTCAAAAGAATAGTACAGGCAGCCCCCGACCGCCCACAAAAAAAGATATTCGCTCATTTTTTTCATCATAAGAAAACGCCCCCGCTATGTGTTCTTGTCACATAGTTTGAGCGTTTTTTTCAGAAATATAGATGGTATTTTAAACCATCGACCCAAGATAGTAAAATCCCTGGCACTGGTCGAGCCTTACGTCCGCCAGCCGGCCGATCAAAGAGGCGTCCCCCGGGAAATGAACCAGAAGGTTGTTGCTCAATCTTCCGGTCACCAGCGAGGGATCCTGTTCGTTTACAGACTCGACAAGAGCGGTCTGTACGCTTCCCTCATGGATGGAACATTGTTTCGCGGCGATCTCCTGCACCCTTTTAAGAAGTCTGTCGAAGCGGTCTTTCGCGACGGCGTCCGGAATCTGATCTTCCATGACGGCGGCCGGGGTTCCGGTTCTCTTTGAGTAGAGAAAGGTAAATGCGCTGTCATAACGCACCTGCTCCACAACGTCGAGCGTCTCGAGAAAATCTTCTTCCGTTTCTCCGGGAAAGCCGACAATGATATCCGTTGTCAGAGAAATATCCGGGACGGCCCTGCGGATCTTGCGGACGAGGGCAAGGTACTGCTCTTTCGTGTAATGACGGTTCATTTTTTTTAGGATCCGGCTGCTCCCCGACTGAACGGGCAAATGCAGATGATGGCAGATCTTTTTGGAGGTTCGCATGACTTCGATCAGCTCGTCGGACAGATCGCGCGGGTGAGAGGTCATGAAGCGGATACGCTTAAGCCCTTCGATCTTTTCGATTTCAGTTAAGAGTTCGGCAAAGGTAACCGGGGGATTCAGAGTTTTCCCGTAGGAATTTACATTCTGCCCAAGGAGCATCACCTCGATCACCCCGTCGGATACCAGACGCCGGATCTCCTCCAGGATCGCTTCCGGTTTCCGGCTCCTCTCCCTTCCTCTTACGTAGGGTACGATACAGTAACTGCAGAAATTGTTGCATCCGAACATGATGTTGACGCCGGATTTAAAGGCAAATTTTCGTTCGGCCGGAAGATCCTCCACAATCTTGTCCGTATCCTTCCATATATCCACAACCATATGTTCCGATTCAAAACAGGAGGTCAAAAGTTCCGCAAATTTGTAGATATTATGTGTTCCAAAGACAAGGTCAACAAACCGGTAACTTTTTTTGATCTTTTCCACAACATCCTTTTCCTGCATCATACAGCCGCAAAGCGCGATGATCATATCCGGATTTTTCTTCTTCAGATGATTCAGCTTTCCAAGTCTTCCGTAGATCCTTGTATTCGCATTTTCACGGACTGTGCAGGTGTTGTAGATCACGAAATCGGCCTTTTCTTCCTCCGGCGTCTCCACGTAGCCGATCTCTTTCAGAATCCCGGCCAGTTTTTCCGAATCCCTTGCGTTCATCTGACATCCAAAGGTTTTTGTATGGCAGTACAGGGGGCGTCCCAGCTCCGAAGATCTCCGGGCCGTATAGCGACGGGCCTTCTCTATGTAAAACTGCTGACGCTGCGGTTCTTCCTCCGGAATCGCCGCAAACCGGTTGACGGAGGCGTCATAGAAATATCCGATATTTTCCAGCGCATCGGTGATCGCTTTTTCTTCCGCTCCCAGGTCGTCACAGAGAAGTTCAAGGGAACGGTACTGGTCCCTGAGTTTTGTATTGACTGTGCTGAGGAGGAGAACAGGATCTTTTGGCAGTCCGATCTGCATTTCATTCACATCCTTATTGTATATTTCCGGGTTTGCCGCCATATTTTTCTCCGAGATCCGTAATGCTTCCGTCCCTCTCCCGGATGGAGATCCGGTTCAGCTGTCCCCTCAGATTATCCCGGATCGCGGCGATGTATTCCCGGCGGAGAAGCTGCTGTTCCTGCAGTTCCTTTTCCGTCAGCCCCTCCGCTTTTGATTTGTGGTACAGTTCGTTAATTCTTTCTATCTTTTTCTCGTCCATTTTTTCTGATCCTTTTCCAGAATAACTATTATGTTACACCATCCGGGCGATCCAGGCAACCTGTTTTTTGCGCGGCGCGTGGTCAGCTGGTGTAATTTTCAAGAAAACCGTACAGGGTTTCCAGATCTTCGATATATTTTCCGTTTTGAATTTCTTTCTGCAGGGCGGAAGGAAGATCTTCCATCTGAATATCCGTATATTCATAAGCCGTCTTTTTATCGCTGAGATAGACGGCTACGTATCCGTTTAGATCCATCAGATAAAAACAGCCTTCTTTGAGGGCGTTTCCCTCTGTGGAGACGGCCGGCCCCGCATCCTGTTCCGTTCCCGTCACAAGTTCCTCCGCCGCGCGTTCCTTCGCTTTTTCATAACTGATCTGATACGCCCCGGAAACCGCGATCAGCATGACAGCGGCGGCCGCAAAAAAACCAATACCATATTTTTTCCGCATAAGGACAACTCCTTTTTTATACAGTATCGGTCTGTTTGCTGTTATTTATGCAGTTTATACAGCGTTTTTTCAATCATAAGGCCTTCTCGCCTGGGGTAATCGTACCGGATGCTTTCGCAGATACAATCACAAACGAAGCGGTGCGCTCTTTGCACGCTCTCAGTCAGATCATGCCCGTTCAGCAGCGCCGCCGCAAGCACGCCGTCAAACACATCCCCCGTGCCGTGAAATTCGTCCGCGATCTTCTGATTATGCAGATAGTGAAAATCTGCTCCCTCGCAGACGGCAATCCCCTTTTCCGAATCCCCCACGGGAACGCTTGTGATCACGATATCCTTTGCACCCTCATCCTGAAACCGCCTGCACAGGCGTTCCGCCTCCAGCGGCGTGTCGGGATTTCGGTAGTCCGCATTCAGCAAAATACAGGCTTCCGTGAGATTGGGGACAATCAGATCCGCACAGGGGAGAAGCTCCCGAACGGCCTGCCCGTAAGAGGAATCAAAATTCCGGTAATATTCGCCGTGATCTCCCATGATAGGATCCATGACAACGTCCGTCCCCGGAAAACACCGGATAAAATACCGGACGGCGTCCGCGATATCCGCCGATCCGAGGTATCCGACAAAGATCATATCGAAGGCAACATCCTGATCTAGATAGTGATCCGCGCAGCGCCGGATATAGTCGCCGGATATTTTTTCCACAGCCGGCGTCCCGTATCCGCCGGTATGCGTCGATAAAATTACGGTTGGAATCGGACACGCCTCGATCCCCATCATGCCGAGCACAGGGATCATGTTGATCATGGAAGCCTTTCCAACTCCGCACAGATCGTGAAGTAAAGCAATTTTTTTAACTGGTTTCATATGTTATCTCGACTCTCTTCTAAACAGGTGTAATTTTCTCATGACGGCGACGATGCGTTTTCCCTGGGGAACAGAAAGAAGATCCTTTTCCTTAAGTCCTCCGAGCAGGATCAGCGTAATTCCGTATATCGGGATAGCGATAAGGATGGCAATCACGGTAGACAGCCGTTCGCCGATAAACAATCCGCACGCCGCATGCAGAAAGACGGCGGCGATTCCCATGATCAGCGCGGCGATGGATGGAATGACAAAGGTCTGCTTCCGCTCCTGGACGTAGCTGCAGGTTTCGCGGAGATCGTGGGCGTTTAAGATACAGATTGCACCGGCAAATATGATCTTACTGATCACGATCGAATAGATGCTCCATTTGAACGCCACAAGCATGATAAAAAGCGCCGCCAGATGGATCATCAGGGAAATCGCTGCATTTTTGATCGGCTTCATCATCCGGTCAAGCCCCTGCAATGCGGCGTTCATAACTGTGGAGAGACAGAAAAACACCACGGAAACTCCGCCGATCCGAAGCAGCATTGCAGGAATCTCGTTGTCCTGATTATAGTACAGAAGATCCAGGATGGGCCTTGCAAGCGCTATGAATCCCGCGGCGCACGGGATGGCGATCAGCATATTGAAACGGGAAACCGCATTGATCTTATTATGTATCTGTTTTCGGCTGCCCGTCTGGATCGTGGCGACCAGACTTGGTATAAACGATGTGGCAAGCGCGGTCGAGATGCTCAGCGGAATATTTGTCATAGTGTCGTACTGCCCGCTGAATACGCCCAAAAGGGAGGTATAGACCTTCTTTGACACGCCCTGGGCCGCCATAATATTGGAAAACATCGCCTGATCCAGAAGATTGCTGATATTGTAGATTGTCGCGCTCAAAATGACAGGTCCGATCGTGGCGAACAAGACGCGGTAAATCTGCCTCGTGCTTTCGGGTTTGCCGGTGCGATCCCGCCTGATCTGCCGGTTTAGACGTTTCCGGTAGGCGGCAAAGACAAAAATCAAAAACAGCAGGGCAACCAGCGCTCCGATGACCGTTCCGAGCGTCCCGCCCGCCGCTGCGAACGCGGCTCCGTACGATTGGCGCTCTCCCGCCGTGGCCATATTCTCTCCTGTCTTTAAGAGAAAATATGCGCCGACCACGCTGACGACCGCGTTGATCACCTGTTCCGCGATCTGTGAGAGCGCGGTCGGGATCATAGTTCCGTAACCCTGGAAGAAACCTCTCAGCACGCCCAGGACCGCGACGATCAGAATGCATGGGGCAAGGACGCGGAGCGCGTAGACGCTCAGGTCCATTTTCATAATATCCGAGGCAATGAACTTTGCGCCGAAAAAGACGATCGCAGTCACAGATCCCCCGGCCGCCAAAGCAAATACCAGGGCGCTTTTGAATACCCGGTAGGCATTTCTATACCGTCCGGTCGCCACTCTGGCGGAAACCAGCTTGGAAACTGCCATCGGAAGGCTGTAGGACGTAAGCATCAGCGCCAGATTATACACCTGAAATACAATCCCATAGTATCCGTTTCCTTCCGCTCCCATAATATTGGTCAGCGGGATGCGGTAAGCAAGCCCGATGACCTTTGTGATCATTGCAGCTACGGCAAGGATCGTCCCCTGCATTATAAAATTTGTTCCCTTTTTCTTCTCTGACATATGTTACCCCACAAAAAGTGTTATCGTAAAATATTTAACCGCTCCATGATTTTTTTCTGCATCCGTTCCATATCGGAACGTTCGCTTTCATCAATATGGTCGTATCCGGTTAAATGAAGCATGGAATGAGCGATCAGAAACGCATATTCTCTTTCTGCGGAATGTCCGTAACTCTCTGCCTGTTCCAGCACTTTTTCTTTCGAAATGACAATGTCGCCGAGCATCAGCTCGCCGGACTCCGGATGGAAGGCGCTGCTGCGCTCTTCCAGGAAAGCAAACTCGCCGGGAGTTTCGTACTCGATCATCGGAAAGGAAAGGACGTCCGTCGGACGGTCTGTTTCCCTGAACTTTTGGTTTAACTCTTGGATCTGCTCATTCGTCGTAAGCAGAAGGCTGACTTCCGCTTCATAGGGACAGTCCACACAGTCCAGCGACGCTTCTATGACGGCTTTTGCCAGCTCTTCACAATTCAGCGGGAGCCTGATGTTCCCCTCTTCCTCATAATATAGGGTCATTTCTCTTTTCTCCTGTGTTCTTTTCGCGCTTTTCTGGCCTCGTATTCCTCGTAGGCCCGGACGATCTGCTGGACCAGAGGATGACGGACCACGTCGCTGCTGTTCAGAGTACAGATGCTGATATCTTCGATCTTCTTTACAACGGAAACAGCTACGTCCAATCCTGAGATCTGGCCTCTGGGAAGGTCTTTTTGCGTCGCGTCCCCGGTGATCACCACTTTTGATCCAAACCCGATCCTGGTAAGAAACATCTTCATCTGCGCAGGCGTAGTATTTTGCGCCTCGTCGAGAATGATAAAAGCGTTGTCCAGCGTACGTCCTCTCATGTAAGCCAAAGGAGCCACCTCAATCAGCCCTTTTTCGGAATTTTTGACAAAACTCTCCGCTCCCATGATCTGATACAGGGCGTCATATAGCGGCCGCAGATACGGATCGATCTTACTTTGCAGGTCTCCGGGCAGAAAGCCAAGTTTTTCGCCGGCCTCGATCGCAGGCCGCGTCAGGATGATTCTCCCCACTTCGTTGTTCTTGAATGCGGTGATAGCCATCGCCATTGCCAGGTAAGTCTTCCCCGTTCCGGCGGGACCCAGTCCGAAGACGATCATCTTGCTCCGGATAGCGTCCACATACATTTTCTGTCCAAGAGTCTTTGGCTTTATCGGTTTCCCGTGAATAGTGTGGCAGATAATATCCTCATCGATCTCAAGTACCTTCTTCTCCTGATCCGCCATAGACAGAGATATGGTATAATCCACATTCTGTTCTTTGATCTCGCTTCCTCTCTGTGAAAGCGTACTCAGCTGTTCCAGCACGCGCTTCGCTCTCGCGGCATGGGCCGTCTCTCCTATGATCTTGACGTGATCTCCCCTTGCGATCAGGGTCACATGCAGGCTGCGCTCTATTTTTTTCGCGAACATATCAAACTCCCCGAACAGGCTTTTCTGATGTTCCGCGGGTATATCAATCACTATCTCCGTCATTGCCATTTGCGTTATCCCTTTCTGGATTCTCGTCATCCGGCTTAGCGGGAACTTCCAGGCGTTCGGTCGGCACCTGTTTTCCGATATCCATCACGACGGTTATCGTTCCTTTTGCTGTGGCCTGACGATTCTCTGTGTATATTTTAACATCATTCTCAATAATTTCTACCCCTTTTTTTTCCAACTCCTCGCATTTTCGGGAAAATTCGCTGTTCAGGATCTGTTCGATCTGCGGCCGGGTATATGTTTTTTCCTCCGGTCGGTACGATCTCACAATTCTCTTCCCGTAGGAGAAGGGAAGAACAAAATGTTTTCCGAGCGTTAAGGTGTGTTCCTCTGAAAACATGGTGGAGGCCTCGAATGAATTGCGGATGCCGCCGCATCCAAACAGCCAGGGGCCGATGCGCACAAAAAACTCTCCGGCTGCCTTTCCGCTGTAATCCTTTTCCTCATAAGTCAGGCTGTGGCTGCTCTCATACTGCAGCACGGCCTTCCCGCGTATGGACGCATCGGATGCGCAGTACTGATAATCCACCACTTCCTTGCTGTCGTCAAGAACCTCGATCCTTCCGCATACCAGAAAGTCTCCTTTTTTCACGGAATCGCCCACATGTACGAGAGGCGTCCCCTTCCGCGTGATAAGTTCCGTGATCGTACAATCCTCGTCTGCGACGATGTCGGTTGCGGAGGAGGAGCCGTCGGGCGCCGCAGAGTCTGAGGAGACGGAGTCTTCATTTTCTTTCACCTGTACGATCAGGCGGGTTCCGCGGATGGATGCGGACACCCATATAATGTCGTCAAATTCTTTTCGGATATCCTTTACGATTCTTTCGCAGTCTACTTTGGATTTTTTCATTCCATGCACGACGTCTTTGCTTTCCAGAAAAGAAAGCAGCGTTTCATCCGTCCTGCTCTTGTTTCCGGAAATGTCGATGTCCCAGATGAACAGAGACATCATGTAGATCAAAATGATGCACAGAAGGCTGCCGAGGAAAAAACATTTCCGCTTTCGATATTTATGTAAAAAAAAAGGAAGGCCGAACCGTTCTGTAATGACTGCCCTTGTTCCGGTCTTCTTTATGATTGGTTTCAGTTTGCGGAATCCCTGAATTGAAATATACATTTCGTAGCGGCCGTGTTCGGAGCGCAATCCCCAGAGATAAATGTTATGATGGCTGCAGGCATTCAGGAAACGCTCCGGAGAATAACCCGCAATTTGAATTTTCAGATATCCCTTCAGATACCGTATGATGGATAAAAGCACAAAACATCCCCCTTAGTCATATTCAATGGATGTAATCCTTCCCGTTACTTTCATTTCATCATTTGTATAATATTCAACCTGCAGTCTCTTCCCGCATACTTTTATCCTCCCGGATTTCGTCTGTATCCGGATCAGTTCGGAGGTGTATTCCAGAATTCCCCTGTAATTTTCAAGGCTCAGCTCCGTCTGCCCGGTGACGGTCAGAATCGGGAAACCCAGGATGACGTCTTTGGGAATTCCGGATGCGTTCGCCAGCCGGTCGGAAAGAGAATGTCCATCGGATTTCTGCCTGTTTTTTTTCATAAAAAATGCCACACATTGTTTTGTAGTTAATCTATGTGCGGCATTCATCGATTATACATTGTCCCGAAAATCACCCGGTATCTACTCGTCCAGTACGGAAGTGCAGTGAGGGCATCTGGTCGCGTCCAGAGCGATCTCACTCTTGCAGAAAGGACAGACTTTCGTGGATGCTTCCTCCGCTTCCTCCTTTTTGGCGGAATGGAGAGAGGACAGCTTGTTCATCGCCTTGACGATGCAGAAAATGATCAGGGCCATGATCAGGAAATTAATGATCGCGGTAATAAATTTGCCGTAATTCAGCGTCGCGTCCCCGGCCAGGGTAACGCTTAACTGGTCAAAGTTCATGCCGCCAAACAGGCCCAGAATCGGATTGATGATATCCTCCACCAGTGAAGAAACGATCGCGGTGAACGCGCCGCCGATGATAATGCCGACTGCCATGTCCATGACGTTGCCGCGGCTGATAAATTCTTTGAATTCATTCATAAATTTTTTCATTTGCATATCCTCCCTCTGTAAAATATTTGTTCTATGCATGATCCGGGGTCAAAATTTTCCCGGCTTTTACATTGTCAAGAATCCAATGCAGGTACGCGTAATTCCATAAAACCTCCGATCCGTCCGAAGTATGGCGGTTGCGGCCGAGAATCTGATCGATCCGGACTTTATGTTCCTCCCAGGCTTTCCCGTCCGTGGCCGCGTTCAGCATCATCGGCTGCAGATTGTCCATAACATGCGCGAATCTTGATTCCGGGGTGTCGCCTGATTCGAATTCCTTCCAGAGCTGACAGAATTTCCGGCGCTGGTTTTCGGGCAGAAGCCCGAAGATCCTTTCCGACGCCTTCTCCTCCCTTTCGCTCTGCGTACTTTTTGCGGTCTCGTCGTAAGCATAGGTGTCGCCCGCGTCGATCTCAACGATATCGTGGATCAGCAGCATGGTAACCGTCTTCAGCAGATCGATGGGTTCATTGGAGTACTCCTCGAGAAGAATTGCCATAAGAGCCGCGTGCCAGGCATGTTCGGCATCGTTTTCCCTGCGGATCCCGTCCGTCAGATAGGTCTGCCGCTGAATAAACTTTTCCCTGTCGATCTCCAGGCAGAAATCCAATTGCTTTTTTAACCTGTCGTTTTCCATCTTCCACCGTCCTTCGCAGGAAAAGATTACTTGTGATAAGGTTCGCCGTTTATGATCCGGAAGCTGCGGTAAATCTGCTCCAGCAAGATTACGCGCATAAGCTGATGCGGAAAGGTCATCCTGGAAAAGCTGAGCGAGAGATCGGCTCTTCCGGTCACTTCCCTGCCGAGGCCGATCGACCCTCCGATCACAAAAACGATGTGGCTGACTCCGCGGACAGTCAGATTTTCCAGCTTATCCGCCAGTTCCTCAGACGAAAGAGGTTCGCCGCCGATTTCAAGAGCGATCACAAAAGCCGGCTCTTTGATCCGCCTCAGGATCCTCTCTCCTTCTCTTTGAAGGATGGCCTTGCGCACCTGCTCCGGAACCTGTTCGTCGTCCACTTCCAGGATCTCCGTTTTGCAGTATTTTCCAAGCCGCTTGATATATTCCGCCGCAGCGTCGCGAAGATACTTCTCTTTCAACTTTCCCACGGCTATGATCGTAACTTTCATTTTATCTGCCTGACAAAAATTCGTGGATTCCCTTTGCTCCCGCTTTTCCCGCGCCCATTGCGAGAATCACGGTCGCTGCTCCCGTAACCGCGTCCCCTCCGGCAAACACGCACGCTTTCGACGTCTGGCCGTTGCTTTCCTCCGCCACGATACATTTCCGGCGATTGGTTTCCAGTCCCTTCGTCGTGGACGCGATCAGCGGATTCGGTGATGTTCCGAGCGACATGATGACGGTATCCAGTTCAATTTCATATTCGGATCCGGGAATTTCCACCGGGCGTCTCCTGCCGGACGCGTCCGGTTCGCCGAGTTCCATCCGGATCACTCTCATTCCTTTCACCCATCCGTTTTCATCCTCAAGAATCTCCTTCGGATTGGTGAGCAGGTCAAAGATGACGCCTTCCTCCTTCGCGTGATGCACTTCCTCGACCCTGGCCGGCAGTTCCGCTTCACTTCTGCGGTATATGATATGTACTTCGGCTCCCAGACGAAGAGCGGTCCTGGCAGCGTCCATCGCCACGTTGCCGCCCCCGACTACCGCAACCTTCTTTCCCGCGGCGATCGGAGTATCGTAGGAACTGTCAAACGCTTTCATCAGATTGCTTCTGGTCAGGTATTCGTTCGCCGAGAACACTCCGTTTGCGGTCTCTCCGGGAATGCCCATAAACATGGGAAGCCCTGCGCCTGAGCCGATGAATACGGCTTCGTATTTTTCTTCCTCGATCAGCTGGTCGATGGTCGTCGACTTGCCGATCACAACGTTCGTCTCGAAGTTTACGCCGAGTTCCCTGACTTTTTCTATCTCTTTTTTGACGACCTTCTGCTTGGGAAGACGAAATTCGGGGATCCCATACACCAATACGCCTCCCAGCTCATGCAGGGCCTCAAAAACCGTGACGTCGTATCCGAGCTTGGCCAGATCCCCGGCGCAGGTAAGGCCGGAAGGGCCTGACCCGATCACGGCCACCCTTCGGCCGTTTTTCTGTTTTGCCCTCTCAGGCTTGATATCGTGTTCCAGCGCGTAGTCCGCCACATATCTCTCCAGCTTTCCGATAGAAACAGGTTCGCCCTTGATTCCGCGGATGCATTTGCACTCGCACTGGGATTCCTGAGGACAGACGCGGCCGCAGATCGCAGGCAGCGCAGAGGCCTCGCCGATCACCTTGTAGGCTCCCTCTATATCCCCTTCGCGGACTTTGGAGATAAATCCCGGAATGTTGATAGATACGGGACATCCCTGAATACATTTCGCGTTTTTGCAGTTCAGGCAGCGGGAAGCTTCCTCCATGGCCTCTTCGCGGTTGTATCCGTAACAAACTTCCTCAAAATTTGCAGCGCGCACATGCGCGTCCTGTTCCCTGACGGGAACCCGTTTTAATACGTCCCCCATTATTTCTCACCTCCGCAGTTTCCGCATCCGCCGTGATGCGTGTCGCCTTCCTGCAGTTTCAGCAGTGCGCGCCCTTCTTCCGTCCGGTACATCTGCTGGCGTTTCATCGCGTTGTCAAAATCGACCAGATGGCCGTCGAATTCAGGTCCGTCCACACAGGCGAATTTAATCTCGTCGCCGACGCGGAGACGGCATGCTCCGCACATACCGGTTCCGTCTACCATAATAGGATTCATGCTGACAATCGTCGGAATGCCAAGCTTTTTTGTGAGCAGGCAGACGAATTTCATCATGATCACAGGCCCGATGGCTATACACACGTCGTATTGATTTCCTTTTTCTATCAGCTCTTCGATCATCGACGTAACCATTCCGGAATGGCCGTATGTACCGTCGTCCGTGCAGGGATAGTAGCTGCCCGCGGCCTCTCTCATCTCCTGTTCCAAGATCAAAAGGTCCTTCGTCTTGGAGCCGACGATCACATCCGCCGAGATTCCATGCTCTTTCATCCATTTCACCTGCGGATAGACCGGAGCCGCTCCGACGCCGCCCGCCACAAAAAGAAATTTTTTCCTGCTCAGACTTTCCGGGTCTTCGCTTACAAATTCGGACGGACGTCCCAAAGGCCCCGTAAAGTCCCGAAAGGAATCTCCGGCCTTCAGACCGGCCATTTTATAAGTGGAAGCTCCTACCGTCTGAAATACGATCGTGACGATCCCTTCCTCTCTGTTATAGTCGCAGATCGTCAGCGGGATCCGCTCTCCCTTCTCGTCCATCCTGACAATTACAAACTGTCCGGGTTCGCAGTGTCTCGCTACGCGTGGGGCTTCGATATCCATAAGATAAATCTTGTCGGCTATCTTTTCCGCCTTTCGTATCTGATACATCTCTTCTCCTCCTAATACCCGTCTTTCCTCAATCATAATTCATTTAACAGCAAAGTTCAAGCGCGTTTCCTGAATTTACTGCTGGCTTGTCCCGGGCAATGCAAGTTCATAGTTTCTGGTAGTAATACCGCTTTTCCGGCCCTTGCCGTCTATAAGGACGGCCTTGAATATCGTACTTCCCGCAGGCATATCCACCGGCCCGGTGTACAGTGTGGATTCCTCTGTCGGATCGCTCCTGTCCATTGTATAATAAGCGGTATATCCGTCCGGAACATTCACAGTGATCTGCATGGCGGTATCGTATTGTCCCGTGGAGGGAATAACGGCCGGCGGATCCTCAATCGGAAGTTCTACAATGTATTCCGCAGACACCGACTGGCTTGGAATTCCCTTTTCGTTTACCACGGCCGCGGTCACCACCGTATTTCCCTCGCCGATCTGGATCGGCTCCGTGTACAATATGCCGGAAAATACAGGATCGCTGCCGTCCGTCGTGTAATAGATTTCTCCTTCCTTCGCCGTCAGGGACAGCTGCTGCACATCGTCGTATGTGGGCGTATCATCCAGGCTGAATTCAGGCGGAGAAACGATATATCCTTCCAGTTTTCCGCGCACCGCATTCGGGGCGTCTTCCAGGAGACCGGGAATTTTGAACGCAAGATCGGCGTCCAGGTAAAACTGGATGCACGCCTCATATATCCCTGCGTTTTCCGGATATGATCCAATCGCATCCAGAAATATTTTTTCCGCGGCCGAAGGATCATCCTGCGCGAGATATACCCTGGAAAGGCCGGTGTACGCGTCCGGCATCTTCGGTTTTTTTTGGATCGCATCCTTAAAACAGGCGGCCGCCGCATCATAATCCCCCAGTTCCAGCGCGCGGTTCCCTTTGGACAGCTTGTTCGCATAGGAATTTTGATAAATGAAAAAAATCAGTATCCCCGCGAGAAGCAAAAGCAAAAAAAGCAAAAGGAGCGCCTTTCTTCTGCGTTTTCTCTGAAGCGCTTTTTTGCGCTCCATCTGCTTTTTTTTCTGCATTTGTTCCGTCTGCAAGCCTTTCTTGGACGGATATGGCTTTTGCTTTTCAGAATCGGACCTGTGAATGGAACCTTTCACCTGTGCCGCCAGAACTTCATCCAGCGGATTATAGTCCGGAACGATGCGCACTTCCCTGCCGCACCGCCTGCAGTACATCTCCCCCTCGGGTATTATCTGCCCGCAGTATTTACATTTCATCCCCCTTATACCTCCTGCCTCTTTGTTTCGTTCTATTCTCCCCTAGAACAGACCGACGATCTTTCCTTCCTCCGACACGTCGATCCCGTTTGCCGCCGGTACCTTCGGAAGCCCCGGCATCGTCATGATCGCGCCGGTCAGCGCCACTACGAATCCGGCTCCCGCGCTTACATAGACCTCCCGGATATGAATGTCAAAATTCTCGGGCCGTCCCAGCTTCTTCGCGTCGTCGGACAGAGAATATTGGTTTTTCGCCATGCAGACCGGGAATTCTCCGAATCCCATCTGCTCGATCTTTTGCAGCTGCTTTTCTGCCGCCGGCTCGTAAATGACTCCTCTCGCTCCGTAGATTTCCTTCGAGATCGTCTCGATCTTCTCCTTGAGAGACAGGGAATCTTCGTAAAGAGGATGGAAATGGCTCTCTTTTTTCTCGAGAGTTTCCAGCACCTTGCGCGCCAGTTCGATTCCGCCCTCTCCGCCTTTTTCCCAGACTTCGGAGAGCGCGAATTCGCAGCCCCGATCCTCACAGAATTTCCTGATGTATTCATTCTCCGCTTCCGTATCCGTCACAAAGGAGTTCAGGGTAACGACGACGGGAACGTCGTATTTCTGGATATTTTCTATATGTTTTTCCAGATTGACGATCCCTTTCGCGAGAGCGTCCAGATTTTCTTTGGCCAGATCGTTCTTTGCCATTCCGCCGTTATATTTCAGCGCGCGGACCGTGGCTACCAAAACTACGGCGTCAGGTTTCAGTCCCGCCTGTCGGCATTTGATATCCAGGAACTTTTCCGCGCCGAGATCAGCGCCGAAGCCTGCTTCCGTGATGGTAATGTCGCTCAGTTTGAGAGCCGTTCTGGTCGCTCTGACGCTGTTGCACCCATGCGCGATATTGGCGAAAGGACCGCCGTGTACCAGAGCGGGCGTATGCTCCAGAGTCTGGATCAGATTGGGCTTGATCGCGTCTTTTAACAGGGCGGTCATCGCGCCGGTCGCTTTCAGGTCGTCCGCTGTAACCGGTTCGCCCTGGAAATTGTAGGCCACGATGATTTTTCCGATCCGCCGCTTCAGATCCTTGATGTCATCCGCAAGACAGAGGATAGCCATGATCTCGGAGGCGACTGTGATCACGAAATGATCCTCCCTGACCATGCCGTCCATTTTATTTCCGAGTCCGACCACGATATTTCTCAGATTCCGGTCGTTCATGTCCAGGCAGCGTTTCCACACCACCTGGCGGGGATCGATCCCAAGCTCGTTGCCCTGCTGAATATGATTGTCCAGAAGAGCGGCGAGCAGATTGTTCGCGGATGTAATCGCATGGAAATCGCCTGTAAAATGAAGATTCAGATCTTCCATCGGGACAACCTGGGCGTAACCGCCTCCCGCAGCTCCGCCCTTGATGCCGAAGCAGGGGCCGAGCGACGGCTCGCGCAGTGCGATGAGGGCTTTTTTATTTAATTTCGCCATCGCCTCGCCAAGTCCGACAGTCGTCGTTGTCTTTCCTTCTCCCGCGGGAGTTGGATTGATCGCGGTGACCAGAACAAGTTTTCCGTCGGGATTATTCTTGTTTTTCTCCCAGACGTCGTCGGAAAGTTTCGCTTTGTATTTTCCGTAAAATTCCAGATCCTCCTCCGGGATCCCGATGGTTGCCGCCACATCCCTGATGTGGGCCATTTTTGCCTCCTGTGCAATTTGAATGTCAGTCTTCATACGTTTCACAATCCTTTCTTTCCTTCGTCGTTGAGTTGCTTGAGGTACTGTTCAAAATCATCTATGGTCATCAGGATTTTTCTGGGCCTGGTACCCTCCTCTCCGCCTACGACTCCCGCCTCGCAAAGCTGGTCCATGATCCGCGCCGCGCGGTTGAAGCCGATTTTGTAGACGCGCTGCAGCATCCCGATGGATGCTTTTTGCTTTTCTATGATAAATCTTCCGGCTTCCTCAAAATAAACGTCCATTTGCGAATCTTTGGACTGCTCGGAAGCTGCAGCGGCCGCGGCGGCCGCGGAAGAATTCACATGAGTCAATACCTCTTCATCATAGATCATAGAGCTGTTCTGCTCCTTCAGATAATCCACGACGCTCTGAACCTCATGGTCGGAGACAAACGCGCCCTGAACGCGGGCCGGTTTCTGATACCCTGCAGGATAGAACAGCATATCTCCCTTGCCGAGCAGTTTTTCCGCCCCGTTCATGTCGATGATCGTTCGCGAATCCACGCCGGACGAAACGGAAAAAGCGATTCTGGACGGCATGTTCGCCTTGATCAGTCCGGTAATAACGTTCACGGAAGGCCTTTGCGTCGCGAGTACAAGATGGAGTCCCGCCGCGCGGGCAAGCTGCGCCAGACGGCAGATCGCCTCCTCCACTTCCCCGGGAGCAACCATCATGAGATCCGCCAGCTCGTCCACAATGATTACGATCTGCGGAAGCGGCTTGAGGGGTTCCCCGTCTTCCTTCGGGGGTGCGCTCTTTATCGCGTCATTGTATCCCTTTATGTCGCGGACATTATGCTCAGCGAAAAGCTGATATCTCCGGTTCATCTCTGCCACCGCCCAGTTCAGAGCGCCGGCCGCTTTCTTCGGATCCGTGACCACGGGAATCAGCAGATGCGGGATACCGTTGTATACGCTCAATTCCACAACTTTCGGATCCACCATGATCAATTTCACCTCATCCGGTGAAGATTTATACAAAATACTCATGATCAGCGTGTTGATGCACACGGACTTACCGGAGCCGGTAGCGCCGGCGACGAGAAGATGGGGCATCTTTGCAATATCCGCAACAACCACATTGCCCGCAATGTCGCGTCCGGCGGCAAAGGAAAGTTTTGAAGCGCTTCTCTGGAATTCCTTTGTCTCAAGGAGATCTCTGAGCATGACCGTCTGGTTCTCCCTGTTGGGTACTTCGATTCCGACGGCGGCTTTTCCGGGGATCGGCGCTTCGATCCGAATATCCGCCGCCGCAAGATTCAGCTTGATGTCGTCCGAAAGCCCGACGATCCGACTGACTTTCACTCCCTGTTCCGGCTGCAGCTCATATCGTGTGACGGATGGCCCGCAGCTGACATTGGTGACCGTTACGTTCACGCCGAAATTCCGAAGCGTCTGCTGAAGCTTGGCCGCCGTCTCCCTGAGATACGCATCGGTGTCTCCGCCGCCCTTTTTCCCTTGTTTCAGAAGAGAGAGGGGAGGAAATACGTATTTTTGCGAAATCTTTTCCTCGGAAGCGAGGATCTCATTCTCCACGTGGGCCGTCTCGCTTTCGATTGCCTTCGTCCCCGCTTTTTTCCTTCCGGACGTTCTTTTGGTCTCCTGTGAAACAGCCGTTTTCTCCTGCTCGTCTTTTGCATTTCCCGGAGCGGAACGATTGATGACAAGATCCGATTCCTGTGAATTTTCAGTTTCCCCGGATTTGTTTTTATCTAACAACAATTCGCTCAGTCCGGGCAGTTTTCCGGCGGCGAGTTCCGTATTGCGGGATACGCCGGAAACGAGTCTGTCTTTTCGCTTTTTCGGCTTTTCGGCCGGAACCTGCTCCTTAGGCTGGATCTTTCTTCTTTTGTCCGACGCTTCCTTCTGCTGGACGCGTTCTTCCTTCACTCTCGCGTAAGCTTTGCCGCTCTGCACCTGTATCATCTTCCAGATGGATTTTCCTGTTATGATGACGATACAGATGATCGACAGCACAATCGTTATCACATATGTACCTGCCACTCCCACGGCAGGGGCCAGCAATCCGGTCAGAAGCTTACCCGACTTGCCGCCCTGATCCACGATCAGTTCAAGCAATGCGCACAACAGCAGGAACAGAACCACGCTTGCAGCCGCCTTTACGCCAGCGCGGAAATTCTTTCTGTTGGAAATCAAAAACGCCACGATCCCAAACAGAAGAAACGGAATCAAATAAGAACCCCATCCAAACAAATAGTATAACCAATCGGAGATCGTATCCCCGACAAATCCCCCAAATCCGAAATTACTGATCAAAATCAGAATGCTGACCGCAAGTGTTCCCCAGATCACGATCTCGTCCAGCATAAGATTCTGTTCCACTGCCCGCTTCTTCCTGCGGCTCCCTTTTCGTTTCCTCGACTTAGAAGCCATATTATTCCCCCTTAATATAAAAGCATACTACATATTAGTATATCATTTAAAAAAAGGGCTGTCATTATCTATTTTATTGTTTTTTTGGCTCGATTTTCGATCATTTCATGCAGTTTGTTCAATGCGTCGCTCATTCCCCCTACGGCGTCGATCAGGCCTTCGTCAACCGCCTCCTGGCCTTCCAGAAGAGTCCCCACGTCCTTCACGAGCTGCGTGGGATTCAGCATCAGTTCTTCGATCCTCTCCTGCCGCATATGGGAGTGCTTGGCAAGGAATCCCGTAATCCTGTCCTGCGTGCGTTCCATATTGCGGAAACTTTGCAGCACTCCGATAAACATTCCGTTGGAGCGAACCGGATGAATGATCATTGTTCCGCTTGGAACAATAAAAGAATAATCCGCCGAAACCGCAAGCGGGCCGCCAATGGAATGGCTCCCGCCCAGCACAAGGGAGACGGTCGGTTTGCTGAGCGAAGCAATCATCTCGGCAATGGACAGGCCCGCCTCCACATCCCCTCCCAGCGTGTTTAGAAGGATCAGGAGTCCCTCGATCTCCGTATTGTCTTCGATTTCCGCGAGTATCGGAAGCAGATGTTCGTACTTTGTCGCCTTTGTGTTGCCTGATACCGTCTCATGCCCCTCGATCTCTCCGATGATCGTAATTAGTTTAATATGATGTCTGCGCGGGTTCTCCGCCAGATCCGCCGTTCCGAGTTCTTTGATTTCTTCGGATTTTTTTTCTTCACTGTCTTGCTCTTGATTACCCATAAAAAACACCTCCATACCGGTTAGTATGAAGATGTTTTCTGCAAAATATACACTTGTCACGGGATACTGAAAGGAGTAAACCTTGTCTGGAGGTCGTGGACCATATCGGTATATACCCTCCGGCATTCCTCGTTTTTTCCGTTTTCGATCAGCGAAACGCAGCGGCTCAGATATGTGTCGTAGATATCCTGATAGATCTCTTTTGCGTCCGACTGGCGGTTGATCCTGTTCACGATAGTCGGAGCGATATCATAGTATTCCTCCACAAGCTCTTTTCCGCCGTCCGACTGGAGAAGGTAGCCGTCCCTGTAATCTCTCAGCATCGTCAGCTCATAGCAGGGATCCGGCTTGTTCTGGCTCTCGCACACGGCGGTCGTAATGTAACACAGGCCGGATCGGAACCCTTTATTCAGTTCCTCAAAGCTTCCTTTCCCGATCTGCAGGGTGCTGACGTCGGCATTCCACTTTTCGATCATCCTGTCCGCAAGCGCGTTCAGGTTTTTATTCTCATTGTAAATCATTACAGGTACGACGAAAGTCACCATGTTCATGTTGTAATCTACCTGCATGATCTTTCTCTTTCGTCTGCTCTTTTCCGCTTTCATCCTGCCGCGCGCGTAGTCGGGGATCGCCGAGGCCAGTTCGTCGATCACAGCCTCCGTATCTTCCGCTTTCTCACACGCCTGCATGATGTCTGTCAAAAGTTCTTTCTGCTCATCGAAACATTCCTGGAAAGCTTTCGCGTACAGCTTCCTCTTAAAATATGGCCTGTACTCCAGAGCTCTCTGAAAGAATTCTTCCAGTCTCTTTTTCAGTTCTTCCATAGCGTCTCCTATTCATCCCAGTTATGGTAGACATCCTGAACATCGTCGTCATCTTCCAGCATATCCAGCGTCTTGCGGATGTTCTGAATATCTTTATCGTCTGTGAGTTCCACCCAGGTCTGAGGGATCATGGTCACCTCGGCCTGCGCCATTAAAATTCCGGATTCCTCAAAAGAAAGGCGTACCGCGCTGAAATCGTCCGGCGAAGTCAGGATCTCGTAGCTGTCCTCCTCCTCGCTGAAGTCCTCCGCTCCCGCGTCCAGCGCCTGCATCATCAGATCGTCCGCGGAACCCTCATAATCCTCCTTTGCGACAATGATCTGTCCCTTTTTGTCGAACATAAACGATACGCATCCCGGCGTTCCGACATTTCCGCCGCCTTTGGTGAAGGCGTTCTTGACGTTGGACGCCGTACGGTTCTTGTTATCCGTGAGCGTTTCTACAATGATCGCGGTGCCGTTCGGCCCGTACCCTTCATATGTAATGTGTTCGTAGTTTGCGGAATTTGCGTCGCTGTCAGCCTTTTTGATATTGCGCTCGATGGTGTCGTTCGGCATGTTGTTGGCCTTCGCCTTTGCGATCGCATCCCGGAGTCTGCTGTTATTCGCCGGATCCGCGCTCCCGCCCTCTTTCACGGCGACCGCCAGCTCCTTTCCGATCTTGGTAAAGATCTTGCCCTTTGCCGCGTCGTTCTTCTCTTTTTTATGTTTAATATTGGCAAATTTAGAATGTCCTGACATTTCGTTCTCTCCTCTTTCTGGTCTTCTTCCTTTCTGCACTTCGATTATTGTAACATCATTCCTGTATTTTTTCAATCGAAACTCGCTGAATTGTACGCGTTCCTTCGTTCTTTCCCTATGTAATGATCTCAAGGCTTACGCGCAGGGCTTCATCCACCTTCTTCATCAGTTCCCGGTCCAGATGGCAGACCATGTCTTTCAGTCTCTGTTTATCCACCGTCCGAATCTGTTCCAGAAGAATGACTGAATTCTTCACGATCTGATATCTCCTTGCGTCGATCTCTACATGGGTGGGGAGTTTTGCTTTGTTCATCCTGGAAGTGATGGCGGCGCAGATCACCGTCGGGCTGTGCCGGTTTCCGATATCATTCTGTATGATCAGAACCGGACGGATCCCTCCTTGCTCAGACCCCACCACCGGACTCAAATCCGCATAATATATGTCTCCGCGTCTTACCTGCACTCTATCTCACACTCCGATTTTTATTAAGATAAAATAAGTATTTCCATCTTTTTCGAATGTATTCTATAGAGTTTAAAAGCAATCGATCTGTTCCACGACTTTTCCGTGCCTGAGATATTCCCTCGGCACACGCTTATTAATATCACACACAAATTCGTAATTAAACCTGCCGGACAGGCTGCTCAGCGTATCGACGGAAATGGATTCGCCTCCGCTCTTTCCTATCAGGACCACCTCATCCCCCGGCCGCACGTCCCTGATGCGGGTAACGTCCACCATAAACTGGTCCATGCACACTCTTCCGCAGACAGGCGCCTTCTCTCCGCGGATCAGCACATATCCTTTGTTGGACAGGCTTCTTGGATATCCGTCGCCGTATCCGACCGGTACGGTAGCAATTCTCGTACGGTCTTTCGTCACGTAGGTTCCGCCGTAACTGACCGGCATTCCTTCCTCCAGCCATTTGACGTGCGTCACGTGGCTGACGAGTTCCATCGCGGGCTTCAGGGACACGTTTTCTTTTCGGACTTCCTGAGAGGGATACAGTCCGTAGATGGAGATCCCCGCCCGGACAAGATCCATGTTCGCTTCCCGGATATCTATGATGCCGGCGCTGTTGGAACAATGATAATGCTGAAAGCAAACATTCCGTTCCTCTAGTTCATGCTTCATCCGCAAGTATTCTTCCATCTGTTTTCCGGTAAAACTCTTATCCGCCTCATCCGCTTTCGCAAAATGCGTAAACATCCCTTCCATAACCAGGTTCGGCATCCGGGAAATTTCTTCGATTTCATCAACGCTTTGCCGCGCGGCCGGAAAGCCCAGCCTTCCCATTCCGGTATCCAGCTTAATGTGAATATATGCAGAACGGCGCATTTTGACAGCCAATTCGGAAACTTTCGCCGCCATTTCCACCGTATAGCATGTCATTCTGATCCCGTGTTCCAGCATGCTTTCATACTGATCCGGGAAGATACATCCCAATACCAGGATCGGTTTGGATATCCCGCTTTTCCTCAGGAGAACCGCCTCCTCCAGAGTTGCCGCCGCAAATCCCCATACGTATCCTTTGGGTTCAAGAAGCCCGGCGATCGGCGCCGCGCCGTGTCCGTAACCGTCCGTCTTGATTACGGCGATCATCAGGGTCTGCTCCTTAAGATTCCGTTTCATCATTTCCATATTGTGTTCGATGGCGTCAAGATCGATCCTGGCGCATACTCTGCTGTACGTCTTCACCCTGCAATTTCCTCCTGCTTCTTCAGCACGCTGCTGATATGATCCGCCAGTTCCCTGGCCAAAACGCTGTAGCTGCCCCTCTCGTCACGCGCGTCGTCCCCCGCGAGTCCGTGGATATAGGTCCCAAGACATGCCGCGTCATACAGCGGCATGCCCTGCGCGAGCAATCCGGCGATGATGCCTGCCAGGACATCTCCGGAACCGGCTTTGGCCATGGAAGCGTTCCCCGAACAGTTGATATAAGGATTTTTTCCTCTCTCCAAAACAAGCGTGCGGGCGTCTTTTAATGCGCAGACCACCGGATAGGAGGCGACAAATTCCTGCAGCGTCCCCATACGGTCATCCCGGATTTCACGGACGTCCTTTCCAGTGAGGCGCGACATCTCTTTCAAATGGGGAGTGAACAGGAAGCGTCCCTCCTTCAGATCGTCCAGGTATTTTCTGTGTTCTGCGAGGAGATTCAGGCCGTCCGCGTCAATGACGCACGGCTTCTCCGCCTGCACCAGTGTGGTCCGCAGGATCTTCCACGACTTTTCACTTGTCCCGAGACCTGAGCCGATGCAGATCACATCCGCCCAGTTCAGGAGACGGAACAGTTCCCTGTCGTCATAAAAATCGTATGTGCGGATAATTGCTTCAGGGAGGAGCTGCTGAAGAATTGTCCGATTTTCTTCCGCCGTGTAGATCTGTACCAGGCCCGCCCCGGTCCGATAGGCGGCAAGAGCGTTCAGATAGGCGGCTCCCGCCATTCCGCTGCTTCCCGAGATGAAGAGAGTTTTTCCGTAGTCTCCCTTGTTGCTGTCAGGCGTTCTCTTGGGCATGCGCTTTTTCAGATCGCTCCAATCGTAAGCGAATGCTGTTTCCGCATCCGATCTCATCGCGGAATCGTCAATTCCGATATCCGCCGCGATCACCTCTCCCGCGCAGGATCTTCCCGGGTACAGTTCCAGTCCGAGCTTGACGTTCTGGAATGTCACCGTGTAATCGGCGCGAAAAGCGGTTCCCAGTATCCGCCCTGTAGACGCGCAGACCCCGGATGGGATATCGACGGCTATCTTCGTCCCCGCGAGGCGGTTCGCGCCGTCGATCACCTCCGCATATTTCCCGGTAATTTCCCGGCTAAGTCCTACTCCGAAGACCGCGTCGATCACTGCGGTATAGTTCTCTCTTTCAAAGGAAGAATGAAGGCTGCCTCCCGTCTCCAGGAACCGTTTGATCTGCACGCGCGTCTCCGCCGTCGCATGTTCCTGCGATCCGGGGAATACGACATGAACCGGATGATTCTTTTTCATCAAAAGCCGGGCGATCGCAAACCCGTCCCCTCCGTTATTTCCCGATCCGCAGATGATACAGGGATCCGAAAGATCGACGCCCTTTTCCGTCATCGCTTTTATGCAGCTCTCGGCGGCGCGCTCCATCAGAAGAAGAGAGGAAACGCCTTTTTCCTCTATAGTAAAACGGTCGGCCTCTTTGCTCTGCGCAGCGTTTGGCAGATATCTCATACGTTTTCCTCCTTTCCGCACGGGACAGAATTCATCCCGCCAAACAATAGAAAACGTGTAAAGGAAGATGCGTTCCGCCGATACACGTTTCGAATATGGCCTATTCTTTTTTTTCTCTCTGTTTTTCCTCGTAGCGGGCAATATTGTAGGATAACCTCATCAGGCTTTCAGACAGATGGACGTTTTCCACCACAATGTGTTCGGGCAGATTTAAATCGGTATGCGCGAAATTCCATATGGCTTTCACACCGTTGTCAACCAGCTTTCTGGCCACTTCTCCCGCATGCGTCTTTGGTATGGTCAGCACAGCGATCTCGATATGATTTTCGGAAAGAAAATCTTTCAGCTCGCTCATCATCCGTATCGGCACGCCGCGGATCTTCCTTCCCTCGAGGGCGGGGTCGACGTCAAAAATCCCTTTCAGGATAAATCCCCTTTTTTCAAAGGCCGTATAATTTGCCAGGGCCTGCCCGAGATTTCCCGCTCCGATGATCACAATGTGATGTTTCTGCTCCAGCCCGAGGATCTTTCCGATCTCAGTATAGAGATATTTCACATTATACCCGTATCCCTGCTGGCCGAACCCGCCGAAATTGTTGAGGTCCTGCCTGATCTGTGATGCGGTCACTTTCATTCTCTTGCTCAGAGCGTTGGAGGAAATGCGTTCCACCCCACTCTCCAACAATTCCCCGAGATAGCGGTAATATCTTGGCAGTCTTCCTATCACTGCCTGAGAGATCGCTCTGTTTCCCACTTCTTTTCCCCTCCCAGTCCATTCTAAAGGACATTATATAGAATTGCAGGGTTAAAGTCAAACTTTTAAGAAACTTTGGTTGTATTTCAGAATGATTCCGCTATAATGGAAACGTAGGTTTTGAGAACGGCAACCGGAGGAAGAAAATGATCTTATCATGTCATGATATTAAAAAAAGCTTTGGCGAAAAGGTGATCGTAGAACACGGCTCTTTTCATATAGAAAAACACGAAAAAGCGGCTCTCGTGGGAATCAACGGGGCTGGAAAATCGACGATCCTGAAAATGATCGCAGGCGAGCTTTCCCCCGACGACGGCCTGATCACACTTGCAAAGGGAGCCAGCCTGGGATATCTCTCCCAGTATCAGGAGCCTGACGCCGGACATACCGTCTATGAAGAGGTAAGAGCCGCCCGATCCGTCATCATTGAGACAGAGAAGCAGATCCGGGCCATAGAGCGGGAATTAAAGGCTCTCTCCGGTTCGGTGCTGGAGGAACGGCTGAAGACCTACCACCAGCTTACGGATTTCTTTGAACGCGAGAACGGCTACGCGTGTGAGAGCGAGATCACCGGCGTTCTGAAAGGGCTTGGATTCGGGGAAGACGAGTTTGACAAACCGGTGACCGCTCTTTCCGGAGGACAGAAAACAAGGGTCGCCCTCGGAAAGCTGCTGCTGACAAAACCGGACGTCCTTCTGCTGGACGAGCCGACCAATCATCTGGATCTCTCCTCCGTCGCCTGGCTGGAAAACTATCTTATGAATTACCCCGGAGCGGTTCTGATCGTTTCTCACGACCGCTATTTTCTGGACCGGGTAGTGACCAGGGTCGTAGAGATCGAAATGGGGATCCTCACGATGTTTTCCGGCAATTATACGGCTTTCGCAGAAAAAAAACAGCTGGTCCGGGAGGCGAAACTGAAGGCGTATCTGAATCAGCAGAGGGAAATCCGCCGTCAGGAGGCCGTGATCGAAAAACTGCGTTCCTTCAATCGGGAAAAATCGATCAAACGGGCGGAAAGCAGGGAAAAAGCGTTAAAAAAATTGACGCTGGCAGAAAAACCCGCAGAAGTCCGCAGCGAGATCCGGCTTACTCTGGAGCCATCCCGGGTCAGCGGAAACGACGTGCTGAATGTGCGCGGGCTTGAGAAGTCTTTTTCGGGTCCGCCCCTGTTCGAGAACGTGAATTTTTCCATAAAACGCGGAGAGCGCGTGGCATTGATCGGAGAAAACGGCACCGGAAAGACAACGTTCCTGAAGATACTGAACCGTGTAATTTCCGCCGACCGCGGCTCCTTTACGCTGGGGGCAAACGTAAAAACAGGCTATTATGACCAGGAGCATCATGTCCTGGACATGGAAAAGACGATATTTGAGGAAATTTCCGACGCATATCCCACGATGGACAACGCGCGCATCCGCAATATGCTCGCTGCGTTTCTCTTTACCGGGGACGACGTCTTTATGAAAATCGGCGATTTAAGCGGCGGCGAGCGGGGACGCGTATCGCTGGCCAAACTTATGCTGTCCGAGGCAAACTTTCTGATATTGGACGAGCCGACCAACCACCTGGATATTGCCTCAAAGGAAATTCTGGAAAAAGCGCTCAGCCGATATACCGGAACCGTCCTGTACGTCTCCCACGACCGGTATTTCATCAACCAGACGGCCACCCGCATTCTGGAACTTGTAAATCGCTCCTTTGTAAACTATATCGGAAACTATGATTACTATCTTGAGAAAAAAGATGAGCTGACTGCCGCTTATACGAAAGGGAGCGCATCCGGCGCCGCCTCTTCCCCGTCCGCACAGCCCGCCGCGTCCGGTTCCAAGCTCAGCTGGCAGGAACAGAAAAGTCTCCAGGCCAGGGAACGGAAGCGAAAGAATGACCTGAAAAAAGCGGAAGAGAGAATAGAAAAGCTGGAAGAACGGGTACAGGAGATCGATCAGATGCTGACTCTGGAAGAAGTGTACTCTAATTCCGTCAGATGTCAGGAAGCGATGCAGGAAAAAAGCACGCTGGAAGAAGAACTGGAAGGATTGTATGAACTCTGGGAAAATCTGGCCGGGGAATAAAAGCGGGCATGCCGAGTCTATGAAAGTTTTTCTGTAAATTAACATCAACA
>CANRMH010000007.1 GCA_947631695.1 uncultured Lachnospiraceae bacterium
TCAAAACGGATCTCCGTAGGGATTTTGTTGGAAACCTCCACGGTCGTCACACCGGTTACCGGCTTATAATTTTCAGTGTCCTCCGGAGTAAATTTCCAGTGAAATTCAAAGTGTCCCTCCGCACTTCCGACATTGCGGTCCTGATCCTCCCATTCCAGGTTTCCCAAAACCGGCAGATTCATGCGGTGCGGATTTACAAAACTTCCCGAGAGCAAAGAATCGGAAAGCGGCGCTCCCACCCGCACCCCTGAAGCGTTCACCGAACCACTGGGAACCGCCTTGTCCACTGTGAACACATTGCTCTGATCCAAAGTAATATTGTAATTAGGATTCCTGAAACTGTCGGGAAGGGTATACGGATACCGGCCCGCCGCCGCGTCGGATGAAAATCCCTCGCATTCCAGCGTCACACCCAGATCCTCAAAAGTCAGGCCTTCCACATTGCTTTCCACTTTTATCCCCGTAATATCGGCAGCAGTTTTCGTCTCTCCGTATTCCTTTCCGGCAGCGGGCGGGATCACCTTCACATCCGGCTTTACAATCCGGAAGGATATGGATATCATCCGCATGGTCCTCTGGGGCTGATAACAAATGATCCAAATCGACGCGGTGTATGTGCCGACGCCCAGATTGGATCTCGGAAAAATTCTCAGGACGGCTTCCTCGCCCGCCGCAATGCTGTCGGCGGCGCTTCCGTCAGGTTTCTCTATCTTCGCTGAGATCTTCCCGCCGCCATTATCCACAACGATCTGGGAAAGTTCCTCCGTTCCGGTATTTTTTATCCTGCAAGTCTTCGTTGTACCGCCGGTACTTCCGTACTCCGAAGTTCCAAGGTCATACGTCACATTGTAATCCAGCTTCTCTCCGCTCTCACCCTGAACCTCAAAGGTGGTGCGCCTGATCTTCCCGTATATCGCATAAGCGGTATGCGGCTGTTCGGCAAGCCGGTCTTCCGTCCACACAATATCGTCGTAGGAAGATTTTCCCTCCTCTTTTGCCCAGCCGATGAAGCCCATACCATCCTGCGCATCGGCTGTCACCGAAGGATATGCAAATGCGAGCAGGTAATCTCCCTCCGTGCCGACGCCTGTATAGGTCGTCGTGCCATCCGAAAACTTTCCTCCTGATCCCGTGCTGAAAGTCACACTGACCAGATTCGCATCGGCTGTTGCAACGGTTTCCCCTTTTTCTTTAACAGTCAACGTATATTTTCCTGCTTTCGCGCCGTCGAGCGTCCAGTAAGCCTGTCTTCCCGTCCTGCCTGCGGCCCGCACCTGCTCCGTAATCTCGTTCTGCTCTTCCCCGGGAGCTTTCAGATAGAATCGATATCTCCCGCTCTCCACCGTGTCCATGCCTGAATCCAATGTCACATACATTGTGTTTGGAATATCCAGCGTCTGACCGGCATTGTTCGGATCGGTGATCAGCGGGTTTTTCTCGCGATACATCAAATTCAACTTTTTGACCTGTATCTCCTCCGCAGAGACGGCTGCCGGAAACATCCCGGACAATAAAAAAGCCCCGCTAAGCAGAACGGCCAATATTTTTCCCGTTATTTTTCTCATGCTGTTCCCTCCTTGTTCTCACGGCAAAGAATAACTGGCAATCTTTTTTCCGCGCAGACGTATTATATAATATTCTTTGAAAGACCGCAATATTATGTTATCCGAAAATCACGGCAATTCTTTCCATGCACAAATCACCGCCAAAAAAATGGAGCGCTGCTCCATAGAGTGACCTCTATTTTACAGCGCTCCATTTTTTTATAAATTTTTCAGCATCCCTGTATGAGGGAGGGGTTTTCTACTGCGCCTCCACTACGTTGCTCAGAAGTCTGCTGAAGAAAGTCGCCGCTACCGCGCGGTTTACCTTCCCCTGCGGGTTCAGAAGCGTCGTGCCGCCTTCACCCTGAACGATTTCATTCTTCACAACCCATGCCAGAGCCTTCCTGGCTTCTCCGCCGTCATACGGATTAATCTTATCCAGGTCTGTGAATTTGCTCAAAGCGTCTTCCGGAGCGTCCTCCTTCGCTGCTTCGCACTCCAGATATTTCGCGTACCGGATCATCATGAGTGACAGCTGCTCGCGGGTGATTCCGGCTGCAGGATCGAAGAATCCTGTCAGGTTGCCCTTCTCATCCTTGTATCCGTTTACGATTCCCACGTTCTCGCTGCTCGCCCATGCGACCGCTTTCGCATAGTCTGCATCCGCGGCTACATCTTTGAAGTCGATCGTCTTGCCGTCCGGCTTGGGACCCACTTCTCCGTTCCCGGCGTGACGCCACAGCATCAGAGCAAGGTGCGCGCGGGATAAATTCTCCTCGGTTCCGAAGATGTGATGTTCATAGTCCAGACCTTTCATGATCCCGCGGTCGAAGACATCCTGGATCTCCGGTACCGGCCAGTTGTTATCTCCGGTAGGATCCACGTCGGTAAACCACTCATCCACGTTCACCTTCGGTTCACTTTCAACCAGGCTGTTCATCGCCGCAGTAAGAGCTTCGGCCGCCGCTTTAACAGCCTGCTGCTCCGCATTCGGATCCGCAAAGACACGATTCGCCTCTTCGAGCGCATCAGCGTAAACCTTCCAGCTTTCCGCTGTATATTTTCCTTTGTCGCCTGACGGAGCTTTCGTGTATGTCTCGTAGATCGCTGCCTTCAAAGCGGTCTTATCCGCCTTCTCTCCCGTTGTGTCATAAGACGCCTTCCACCGAAGGATACCGGTCGCACCTACACTATCATCCGACATCAAAGTCAGAACCAGTCTGACAGCCATCGCCCGAACCGTATCAAACTTGATCGTATTGTACTGGTCGATTTTGATAACGTCCTCATACTTGGAAAGCATATTCGCATCCTTCCACTCGCCGTTCTCATCCTGATACTGGATCTTGATGCCGGCCGGTACTCTTGTTCCGCCGGCGTCGTCGTACCAGAAGATATCAAACGTATTCACAGGCACAAGGTCATCCCACTCATACTGGATCCAGTGTTCGCTGCCAGGCTCCTGCCAGTAGTTGCCCCAGCCTCTTCCGGTTCCTGCATCAGATATTGTGGGTTCCCAGCCTTCCATATTTACGTGGTCAATGTCTTCCCAGCTCGCCGTATAGTCGGATGTCACGGCCGCCGTATATTCCAGGTGGTCAAAATCCGGTGAGAAATTCGCGCGCTTGAAGCTGACCACGATCTCAAGATCACTGGAAACATTTTCTACAGTGTAAGTATTATCCTCCTTAACCTGTACCGGACTTCCGTTCACGGTCAGGCTCTTCACCATAAATCCTTCAGCCGGAGCCGTGGTGATCACAAGGCTTCCGCCCTCTTTCACCATGTCCGCGCTGACCGAAATAGTTCCGAATTTCGGAGTCGTATTCGTATATTTCACCTCATACCACGGTTTGCCGTCGTCGTCCGCAGTAAGCACCTTGAAGTATGCATGGTATGCTTCCGTCGCATATTCCGGTGAGAACATCGGTGCAAAATGGTAACCGCCCGCAGTCAGGTTCGGGAAACCTGTCTCCTCATCCGTTGACACCTTAATGGAATCCGGAAGATAAGAAGATAATACCAGGGTCTTCCACTCTGTGCTGTCATTCTGTGCAGCCATTACAAACGGGCCATACATCACGCTGGCCACCTCGGAAGTTCCGATCTTATCCGGCGTCTTGTCAAGGTGAAGCGTCCACGGCATGTTGATCTCGATCACATCCGTAGCTTTGACGTTCTTAATTTCCGCATAGCTGCTGATCTCATAGACGATATCAGCCTTCTTCCCGTTTACTTTCACTTCAAATCCGTTGGTTGCCCAGTAAGGGATACGGAGCTTCATATTGAAAGTCTGAGCGGATTTTCCGTCAAGAGCGCTGACTGTCAGCTTCGTCGTCTCGGACGGGAACGTCGTCTCCTGTGCAACCTTAACGCCCTTCTCCTCCCAGGTTACCGTTGACGGAAGATAGAGGCCTACATATAAGGTATCCGCTGTCTTTGCGTAAGCCGCTTCCTGATACTTCACATGGTTCTCCATCCCTGTGCCGTGGCAGCAGGAGAAGGAATCATAGTCGCCGCCGAAGCTTCTTGTAGAACCCGGTCCGATCGGGAGCATGTAGGTGGTTCCATTGTGCATCCAGTCGGTTACGTTCGGCGTCTGGGAAGCCAGGATCTGGTTGTACAGAGTCCTCTCATAATAATCCATGTACTCTGCATTGTCCGGGTTATAGTTGTTCAGCAGCTTCGTCAGCTTCATCATATTGTAAGCCGCGCAGGTCTCGCAGTTTTCCGTACCGCTGATATAGTTGGCCTGCCGGTAAGGCTCGGTGAATTTCTCGCCCGTGCCGACGCCGCCGATGGAGTAAGCATATCTGGAGACAGCCATCTCCCAGAAATTCTCCGCGATATCATAGTACTTCATCTCCGGCTTGCCGCTCTTGACAGTCGCCTGATACTCCTTGATCGCGCCGATGATCTGCGGAATGTGCTGATTTGCATGACGACCCGCAATATCGTCGATATTTGCCGCCAGCTTGTTAAAGAAGTTGGTGTTGTCAAATAATTTTGCGGCCTTCAGATATTTTTCATCCTGCGTATAGATATAAAGCTGAGCCAGGGACTCGTTCATTCCTCCGAATTCTCCCGCGATATACATATCCCACATTTTCGTGAGCTGTTCCTGCGGAAGTACGCTCAGTCGGTTGTACACCCAATTCCCGACGCCCTTTGCCACTTCGAGCGCCTCTTCGTTTCCTGCATAAGTATAAGCGTCAAGGAAACCGGCCAGCAGCTTGTGCAGAGTATAGTAAGGCGCCCAGATTCCCTGATCCGCGCCCGCATACGGCGTGTATTGTTCCAGAAGCGCAAACTGATCCGGCGAGTAAGCGCTGACAAAGCCTTCGCCCCATTCTGCCGGGTTCGTACTCCAGTTCGCAGTCAGTACGCCTTTCGTCTTAAAGTCCGCCGCATTGCCCTTGGACATCTTCTGCAGGTTGTGCAGCTCGCTGATCATGTTGTCCAGTTTATTCTTGATCGTCTGATCACCGGTAGACGCATAGGCAAGCGCCAGAGCTGACATATAATGTCCCGTAGAGTGTCCGCGCAGAAGTCCTGTCGGCTCATCCCAGCCGCCCAGCGGCTGAACATTCTTGATCTTATCCGTCTGGCCAAATGTCTTATAGAAGTTGTACAGCATACGATTGTTGTCCAGCAGTTTCAGATAAGCCAGATCTCTGTCGCGGTTCTGTGTCAGGATCGAGCCGTCCTCGCCGATTTTGTCCAGCGTGATATCGCTCAGATCAAAGCTGTCCGATACGACTTTCTTCTCCACTTCTTTTTCATCCACGACCTCTACGTTTGCCGTGACCTTTAACGTCTCGCCGACGATCGAGCCTTCCACCGCAAATTTTCCTGCCGCGGCATACTTATCGGCATCGATGATGTTGGGCCACACTGCCTTCACTTTATTTGTGCTGCCGTCGGAATAAATACCTTCCACATAGTTCGGCAGAGACGGGCTGTGGCCGACCAGCGTTTTTACTTCAACCGTTTCTACAGAGTCAAGCGTCACAGCTTCACGCAGGGCGACAACCGTCACGTCGATCTCCTTCTTCACTTCTTTCTTTCCATAGGTGACTGTCACGATCAGTTTGCCGGTCGCGTTCTTCTCTCCCTGCGCCGGGCGCGTAACCTTCGCGACGCCGTCCTCAATCGTGATCGCGGGATTCGTGCTCTCCCATTTCACCTCGGAACCCCACTCCGCTTTCGGAAGCGTGATATTTCCCATCACTGCGGAGAGGTCGCCGAGCGCTTCGACGATCGCCTGCGCGTCGTGCTCTGCGATCTGCTCATCCGAATATTCCGCAAGTACGGTCACGTCAAAGTCCTTTGTATCATTTTCGTCCTTATAGGTAATCGTCGCCGTCAGCTTTCCGGACACGTTCGGCTGTTCCTGTGCCGGGCGCGTAACCTTCGCGACGCCGTCCTCGATCTTGATCGCGGAGTTCTGGCTCTTCCATGTAATCGTGGAGCCGTTCACGCCCTTTGTCGGAAGCGTGATGTCCTCGGTCACCGCACTGGTATCTCCCAGGCTCAGCTCCGCCTTATCCGCCGCCACGATGTCGGCGTCGGTCACGTCGTACATTGCCTGGATCTCTTCCGCGGATAATGCCTTATTATAGATCTTTACCTCCGCAAACTGTCCCTCTGTCGGCGGATCCGTAAACTGGCCTTTCCCGATAAAGTTTCTGGTGGTATCGCCAAGTTCCTTAACCGTGATGCCGGTATCGACGGTCTGGCCAACCTGCTTGCCGTTCTCATACAGAGACATATCTGACCCGTTCATGACCACCGTGGTCAGCACCCAGCGGTTCTTGTCAAAGTTTGTGCCTTTCTGCACGCCCTTTTCATCCAGATAGCCGCTTTTCGTGATGGCCGCCGCATATCCCTTGAACCCATTATTTTGACCGTCTGACAACAGATACATGTAGGAAGTGGTGTCATTTCCGAAGTCCCAGATCCTCTGATAGTCGGTATCTGTCGGAAGCTTTACCCACATACTGATCGTGACGGCGTCATATCCATTCAGAATACCATCCGGCATCTGCAGGTAAGGTCCGGAACTCCCGCCGGTGAGATGCAGCGCCTTTACCTCTTCCCCGTAAATATTGACGTTGTCAATACTGTATGTACCCTCGACGCTTCCGCCTCCGTTGCTCTTGAGCGACCCGACATGCTGATTTCCGGAAGCGTCCGGAATCTCGGTCGCGTAAGAGTTCTGCAAATTGAAATTGTAGTACAGAATCAGGTTATCCTCTGCGTTCGCTTTCATGACGCCGCCGGGAAGATATCCTGTCAGCACCATTGCAAGTGAAAGCAGCACTGCCATACTTCTTTTTAAAATGCTCTTCTTTCTCATTTTTACTCCTTTCTTTTTTACCCTTGCCGCGGCTTTCCTCTATGACTCAGTTCTCATTCACCCCCTCCGCAAGCCGCGCCTGTTATATTATTTTATTTGTGATCTTCCGATATCCATATTATTGTAAACGAATTCTTTCTCTTCCGGTATCCTAAAATTTTAAACTGAGTGGAGATTTTTACACTTGGATGAAGGTTCCCGGCAGAAATTTTTTTCTTTTAGTATACCATGATTCCGCGCAATAAAAAAGAAAAAAATTCTGCCTTTCACATAGAAAAAGCCCGGATCGATCCGAGCTTTTTCCATTAAGAAAGGAGGTTGAATTATTTTCCAGTATTTACTAAAAATCTTTGAATGATCGTCGCGCATACCGCACGGCTTGCGCTGTTTTGCGGATCCAGCGTCCTCGGCGCGCTTCCGTGTTCGTTTCCGCTGATGAGTCCGGCTCCTACGGCCCATTCCAGTTCTTTCCTTATATTTGAATCAACGCTTGCTTCATCCGGGTATCCCTTCAGGTCGGCGGACGCCGTCATATCATATCCCTTATCATCCGCATACCGGTACATCATTGCCGCCATCTGCTCTCTGGTGATATCATCATCCGGCCCGAACATTCCCGTATCTTCATAGCCTTTGATGATTCCCACGCTGCTCGCCCATTTCACCGCATGACGGTAAAAACATTTCCCGTCGTTATAGTCCACATCCGGAAAGTTCTTTACCGTCCCCTCAGGCTGCAGATCTCCCGTCTCGCTGTCTCCTCCCGCCATACGGTACAGAACGGTCGCGAACTGTGCGCGGCTTAAGTTCACATCCGGGCCGAAATGCGCGTCGTCCAGTCCCGTCATAATTCCCTCGTCATAGACATACCGCACTTCGTCCGCAAACCAATCGTCCCCGCTTACATCCTCAAACGGAAGCTTCCCTGCATTTTCACCGACTTCGACGCACGTACTGTATTCCATTGCAAACCCGTCCGCTTTTGCGGTAACCGTCGCCGTCAGGATGGCCGTCCCGTCGGCTATCGCTTCGGCTTTTCCATCTTTATAAGCTGCAACCTCCTCATTGTCCGAGCGGTAAGTCACAGTGACGCAGTTTTCCAGTTCCTCCGGGATGGCGAAGAGGATTTCGCCGCCGCCCGCTTTATAAGCCGCTTTTTCTTTTGGCTGTGTTTTCTCCAGCTTATCCCAGGGATTCTTGCAGACGTCCAGATAACTCAGTCCGGACGCCGCCAGGCTCAGCGCGTCTTTCATCTCCGCCGCCTTCTGCTGGGAGGTAATCTCTGCCAGAGGATCTTCTCCAAGAGACTCCAGCAGTTCTTTCATCCCGGCAGCGGAATCGCTTTCAAACATCCTGTAGTCCAGTTCCTTCGCTTCCCTCAGCATCCCATCCAGCTCGCCGAGATCCATAGGCCCGACCGTCACGACGAACGTCTTTTCCGCCATCATCAGTCCATAGCTCAGGCAGGCGGTCAGCGTTACCTGCGTATCCCTTTCCGGATTTGTCACGGTTCCGTCGGCGGCGATCAGATCCGGTCTGGAAGACGACCAGCTCAGGTTCATCCCGTCCAGCCGGGACATCAAATTCATGTTGCAGAGAACCTCTTTTGCAGATACGTTGTATTCTCCGAGAATTCTTTTTTCCGTCAGATTTCGGTTCAGTATTTCTTTCAGCGCTTTTGAGTTCTCCGGATTTGAAATCTGAATTTCTCCTGCCGTCAGGGCTTTATCATAAACCTTGAAGGAATCGATCCTGCCGGAAAAATCTGCATCCGCGCTCCAGCAGGACTTACCCAGGAATCCCAGGATCCCTCTCTCCGTTCCGTTCTTTACGATAGTTTCCATCGACATGCCGCTTACAAGGGCGGGTCCTGCCAGAACGCCGTCAATATACAGAGAGATGGTCCCATGGTCGAATACCATATCTACGGTATAGTAGCGATCTTCTTCCAGCGAGCGCGCGGTATCGCAGAGGCGTTCCGCAGCGCTGTCTTTAATCCCTGCGCGAATACGGTTCCCGCTAAACGGAGAATAGAATAAATAGTTGGCCCCCACGCCCGACGTCTTTGATCCGAAACAGAACAGCCAGGAAGTGACGTCCTGCCGCGCTGCCGCATAGGCCGCTTCGATCGTAAACGCCTCCTTGTCCGTCAGAGAATCGTAGATGGCGGACGGCAGGGCAACGAAGCCGTCGTCCCCTTTCATCCGAAGGACGGTGCGCTCCCCGTCTTTTTCATAAGAAACAGAAGCCGGATTTACGATCACTGCATCATTTCCCTTTCCGGACGTATCCAAAACGGCCGTCCCATCCGCCTGCTCCATATCATAACAGACGGCAAGAGGCAGATTTTCCAGCACATCGGCGTTTAAGACGGTCACAATGGTTTTTTTCGTCTTTGTAACGCTTCCAACCGTAACGGTTGTTGTAACCGCAGCCGTTCCCGCCGTATTTCCGGTAATATATCCGTTATCATCGGCTTTCGCCACATCCGGATCCTCAGACTGGTAAGAGATCGATGCTGCGGACGCGGGTACGCCCCGCGGCAGTTCTGCGGACAGCTTTGAGACCACGCCCGTATAAGTGGTAATTTCCCCGGGCGCTTTAAATCCCGCCGACTCAAAAACTTCTTCCGGCCCTTTCTCCACAGACAGCAAAGAGACTTCCTCCGCGCTCAGGGCGTGATCATAGATTTCCACTTCATCGACCAGGCCCTTATACAGCGGATCCCAGTGGTTCACGCCGATATAAATGTCATTGGCATCTGACATTAACGGACGCGCGGCGTCTCCTTCGGCTTTTTTCTCACCGTCAACATACATCCTGACTCTGTGGCCTTCCTGTGTTAAGGTGACAAGCGACCATTTCTGTTCCGGGAGAACAACTCCTGCAAACGCGTCCGCCCAGGAATAGGAATCCCCATTTGACCACAGACGGAGTTCCCCCGTCCCTTTTCCCGCCAAAGATACCCACACTTCCCTTGCGTCTTTCGGCGAGCCGATATATGCCAAAGATGCAAGGTTGGGAACCGGTTCCGAAGGATTCACCCACATCGAGAGCGTGTAGTTTTCCAATGCTTCGCCGACATGCAGCCTCAGGCCATAATCTCCCAGCCGGATCGCGCTGCCGTATTTTCCTTCCTCATATACCGCATTTCCGGTATATGCGCCGCTGTTGTGAAGCGTCTGCAGCGTCGCGCCGTTCAGATCGTCTTCAAAGGTAAATTCTTTTATCGGTCCGCCCTGCGCGGCCGATACGCCGCCCTCCGACGCCGTCCGGCTCTCCTTCACCACACGGATCGGCACGGTTTTTTCCATTACATTTTCCCCGTCCCTGTACGTAACCTTCAGATTCTTCCTTCCAACCGTATTCATATTGATGGAATCCGCATTTGTAGTAAAATCTGCGATGCGCACAGCATCCCCGTTTTCATAGCAAACCGTCGCCCGGATGTCGTCCGTATTCAGCTCGCTTCCCGCGGTATAGAGGCGTTTGGTCTTTAATACCTCAAGGGAGACGGCCTTTGTATCTGTTTTCACCCGGAAAGTACAGGCTTTCGGCGAAGCTGTTTTGGAAAGCACGAGATCCCCGTCCTGACTCGCCAGATAGTACCCCGGCCTGGCGACGCTTTCAAATGTGACTCCGCTTCCGGACAGTCCTTCCAGGGTGCGGAACGTCATATTTTCATCTGTCTCCCGGTCGCCGCGTTTATAGTCCTGCGTCATGACGACGTCCGTATCCTTCGCGCACAGGTACAATCCCGGTTTGTTATAGGACTGGATGGATACATAAGTATCCCTGTCCGGATCCGCCTTTCCCTTTTCCAGCTCCCATTTTGCGTCGTCCTCTTCCGCCGCGCCGCTGACCATGACTTCCTTTGTCATCGGATAATCGGAATCCGCCAGAGAATTCACAAACGGCTCATGCAAGACCAGCGCGCCCTCAGAGTCAAAAATCTGTGTAGCCGCGCCGCCAAGTCCCGCAGAAGTCATCGCGACCGGGTCAATACTCCCATCCTCATTTACGGAAAACCGGTCGATACATGCGGAACGCCGAAAACCGCTTCCCCATGGCAGTGCGCCTGTGTGATAAACAAAATAAGAGTTTCCCTGATAATCAAATACCGCCGGGTGATTGGTATTGGAGGTCGTGGACGGCGGCATTACCACCCCGCCATACGTAAGCTGACCCGACATCAGGTCATCCGTTGTGCTGTACGCGATCTGCTCCCTCCAGCCGGCTGCGTAGAAGACATAGTAATCCCCGTAATAATTCCCATTCTCATCCTGCCTGCGGTAGAAGTAAGATCCTTCCGTAAAACCGGCGTTTTCCGGATTTCCATTGAAAGTAAACTGTACAATATCACCGTCCGCCTTGCTTACGATTCCATTTCCGTTCTGGTCTATGACATAGAGATGTCCGTCTTCATCCGCATCCGCCTGGCAGACATAAGCGTTCGTATTTCCCCATCCGATATACAGGGTTTCATCGTTTCCGTTCTCATCCTTATCGATCCATGCGGTCGGGTCAATATCATACCAGGGTTCATCTATGCCGGTCTGGCTGTTTAGGATCAGCGGCCGATCCAGCGCCACAAAGTCTCCGGCAGGCGTGTCGCACTCCGCCACGCCGATACAGTGTCCCTGCTCTTCTCCCTCTATATTCGCAGGCGTGCAGAATAACAGGTAGTACCTCCCTTTAAATTTAATCACCTGGGAGGCCCAGGCCGTGACGCGGTCCACCGCCCAGCTGACCTGCGTCATATCCAGGATCTTATTCTCATATTTCCAGTGGATCAGATCCTTAGAGGAATACGCCCGGTAATCCGGCATCTGATACCATTCCACCTCCGAAGTATCGTGACCGACATACGCATACACGGTATCGCCATCCACCAAAATGGATGGATCGCCTCCATACAAAATATCTCCGTTCTCATCAAATCCCAGAAACGGATTTCCAAGCTCACTCTTCGCCAGCGTTGTCTCTGTCGGAATGTGCAGATATTTTGTATTTGAACCGTTTCCTCCTGCTGCAAACGTCTGTGACGGAAGAACCGCCGCCACAAGAAATGCCGCTAAAATCCGTTTCCTTTTCATTTCATTTTCCTTCTTCAATCCTATTGTTTTCCTGTAACTATCGAACCGTCACCTTCGCGGAAGTACCCACTCCGCTATTTTGCATTTCAAAGGTGAGAATCGCTCTTCCCGTCCAGTTTTCCGGCGCATAATCGGAAAGCTTAACGGTAAATCCCGACAGATCCTTTTCCACAACCTGATCCGGAAGCTTTTTCGTCCCCCAGCGCTGCAAAAAGTCGCGGTCCCCTCGATATAAACCGCCGTGAAACTGCACGGAATTCTCATAGCCGCCGTCGGTTTCAAAATCAATCCTCACACCCAGCAGACTGTTCCTGTCTTTTTCCTGCAATTCTCCGCAGACGTCAAACGCTATATTGAGTTCATCCGGAAGGTGATCCGCAAGAACCCCTACGATTGAATCCGTCCATTCCACATCGCCCATCCCCAGGCGCGCGGTCCATGTCTTTTCATCAAAGTAAGCGTAATTGGATGCGCCTCTGCTGTAGTAATAGTGATACTGCCTCTGGATCCGCGCCTTGTCCGGCCCTGACCGATCCGGCTCCTGATGGCCCAAGCCGTCGTTCGCCTCTATGTAAACCACTCCTCCGGCCGGAATTTCAGAGGACCATGTGAACGATCCGATGGCTCTGTCCGTATAACTCTCCGTGGGAATCAGTTCTTCCCCCGCCCCGTCTCCATAGCTGCAGTGGGCTTCGTCGATCCGATAGATATCCACACTGCCGCGGTCAAACGGGAGATCGTCCATGACAGCCGTTATCTCCTGCGCTTCTTCCGACTCGTTCCACAATACTACGCCTGCGCGGCAGTCATCCGCGGAGGCCAGTCCTCTCACCGAACCGCTTTTCAGAGGATACCGGTCAACCGGCATACGCGCCCAGATCTCAAAAGCGTTATAAGACGCCTTTTTGCGGCCCTTCTCATCCACGACGCCCAGCGCATCTACGCCGGACTCCAAAAACTGCGCCCAGGACACGGTTTCCACGTCGTTCTGCTCCGTCAGGTCTGAAAGGATCCTGAATATATCCGCCGCAATCCCATAGTGGTCGCAATCCCCTCCATAGTTCCATGGATTCAATACGGAATTGATCTCATTTACATGGACAGACGTCGTGCTGAAATCCTCCCCCGCCGCCTGCAGCGCCTGACGGACAACTCGGAGCCGGTTCATATAATCGCTTCCATAGCTGTGCATGGAAAAGAAATCCAGAGGAAGCCGGTTTCCCTTTACATAGTTCAGGAAATCCGCATATCTTGTTCCCGGATCCATCACCCATGCAGTAGATGGGCCTCCTATCACAGCATCCGGATTGCCCTCCAGAATACCGGCGGCTCCGTATTTATATAATTCACAGTAATCCTCCCATGTTCCGGTATAGAACAGATCGAAGCAATCCGGCTCGTTCCATACCTCCTGGTACCCGATACGGACGCCTTCTTCCCTGAAATGGGCGGAGATGTCTCTCAGATACTCCTTCCATTTTTCCAGATCCGACGGCTGGCTCCTATAGTTATTGTCACTCTGCAGCGGATAAGGATTGTATCCGTATGCCCAGTAAGGAAGCCCGCCCGCCTCTCTGACCAGATCCGCATAACGGTCCATTTGCTCATAGGAAAACCGGGGATTGTCCGCCGTCCCGGTGATCGCGTCGCTCATAATCCACCCCGGCGCGCCAAATCCCAGTTCCAGCCGGACGGACTCCGGCCCCAATGCCTTCAGCAGAGGGAAATCCCGTTCCGTGCGTTCCATGGGAACCAGGCCGGACTGAAACATTCCAAATTTTTTCACAAGCGGCGTTCCCTGCGGTTTCGAAAAATCCACCGATACATTCGCCTCTGCCGGCTCAATCTTCAGGAATCTCTGGATGATCGTTGCGCACACCGCGCGGCTGGTCAGCCCCTGCGGGTTCAGCCTGCCGTCGTCCCCGGTGATCACGCCCTTTTCCGCCGCCCATTCCATTGCCTCCTCTGCAAATTCGCTGACGGCGCTCCAATCCGGAAAATCAGGAATTTCAGATTGAAGATCCGTATTATATTTATGATCCTGTTTGTAAACTGCGTACCGGTACAGCATGGCCGCCATCTGCTCCCGGGTGATGAAATCGGTCGGGCCAAACTTTCCTTTTTCGCTTCCCTCGGTATAACCCGTAATGATCTTGTGTTCGCTCGCCCACATCACGGCGTCGAGATAGAACAGTTCCTTATTATCCGGCACATCTGTGAAATCTGCGCGGTACGCCTCGCCGCCCGCGCCGCCGTCCATCCGGTACAGGATGGTCGCGAACTGTGCGCGGCTTAAGTTCACATCCGGGCCGAAATATACGTCGTCCAATCCCTGCATGATGCCTCTGTCATAGATATCCTGTATCTCGTCCACAAACCAACTGCCCGCTTCTACATCCGCAAATTTTTGCGCTACATCTTCTTTGGGGCCGCCCTCCGCAGCTCGAACGTCCGGAGTCTGATCCGATTCCGCCGCTTTAGAAACTAATGCGGGCGTCATTCCGGTTACCACCATAGATATCAATATGAAAAACGCTATCAGATTCTTTCGCATTCCTTCTCTCTCCCACCCGGCCGGCTCATCCGCCGCGCCCGAAAACACTCTTTCGCGTCAAAGCGCGTTTTATTCAGCCACATTCTCCAGAAATCTCTGGATCAACGTTGCACACACCGCGCGGCTTGTTTTTCCCTTGGGATTCAGCCTGCCGCCGTCCCCGGTAATCAACCCTTTCGCCGTGGCCCAGAGCATTCCGTTCTTCCCGGATTCGTCGACGCTTCCCCAATCCGGGAAATCCGGCGCTTCAGACGGAATGTCCGTATTATATTTCTTATAATCCGCGTACCGGTACAGCATGATCGCGATCTGTTCCCGCGTGATCTCGTCGCCCGGGCCGAACATGCCGTTATGCTCATATCCTTTGATGATTCCCACGCTGCTCGCCCACTTCACAGCATGGCGGTAAAACAGCTTTTCATTTTCATAATCCACATCCGGGAAGTTCCTTACCTCGCCTTCCGGTTTCAAATTTCCCGTCTTGTCGTCGCCGCCCGCCATCCGGTACAGAATCGTCGCAAACTGGCCGCGGCTCAAGTTCACACCCTGGCCAAATTGCGTCTCGTTCAAACCTGTCATGATCTGTCTGTCATAGCCGTACTGGATCTGCGGTATCGGCCACCTGTCTTTGCCGGTAACCACCACATCCTGGAAAATATCTTCCACCTGTGCGCCCTTCCTCAGCTTCTCTGCCGCCTGCTGCAGCGCGGCGGCCGCTTTGGTTACGTCATCCGGAGTCACATTCGGATTGTCCTTCAGGAATTCCGCATTCTTCAGCGCATCCTTAAACGCCGTCCAGTCCTCGTCGGAGGTGAGTCCCTGTCCGTTCTTGCTCTCATAGTCTGCATACTGACCGTACAGGCTGTCCAGTTCCGAAGTGTCCACATATGTCCGCAGAGCCTGCTTTGCCGTCTGCAGGTTGTACAGCGCCTCGTTGATCTCGCTGTTGTTCGTCATGGAACCGCTGCGGTCCAGCACGGACTGAGCGGCGTCCCTCGCCTGCTTAAATTTCGCCCAGGAGGAAGCGACGTAGTCCTTTTCCCGGAGGGAAGCGCAGTCCGCAAGCTCCTTTGTAAGCTTCGCGGCATCGGCCCGGCAGAAGATCTCCAGGTAGCTGACGACCGGTCCCCATACGGCGTTGTCCGCATAGCCGATCTGGATCTTCACATTTCCGTCAGCGTCCGCTTTGACCGGGATCCGGATCTTCAGCGGGTTTGCCGGATCATTGGACGCCGTAAACCTGCCGTATCCCTCCACCGGCTGATCGTTGACCACCAGCTTCATAGTCCTTGGGATGCTCTCGTTTGTCCAGAATGCCGGCACATAGAATCCAAGCTCGGCGTCATAGGTCTGTCCCGGCTCCAGCTCAAACTGATAGATGACGCCCGGATACTTCTCTTCATCCTGATTTCTCGCATAGCGGAAAGATTTCTCCTTCGGCGAGCTGTCGTCGGCCCCGTCGTTCTCGCAGGGCCAGGTCTTCTCTCCCGTCAGCCAGTCCGGATAGTTGGCGTCCTGCCGATAGTTGTCCACGACGCCCCACTTCTTTCCGGTCGCGGGATCCTCCCCGTAGAACTGATCCGTCACACTGTTTCGCAGCCCGAAGGAATCCCCGGGGCTCAATGTGGCCGGGTTGATGTCCCCCGCGTTGACCGCATACTCGTAATCCGCTTCCCGCACAACTTTTTCCGGCTTAGAAGTCCCGGACGCCTCAAAGTAAGCGGAGACTTCCACATTGTCGGACACCTTGCCGACCGTGTAATAGCCGCCCACAGAGGTGAGCGTATCCATGACGTTCTTTCCGTCCACCGTCGCTTCTTTCAGGCGGTATTCGTCGTCGGGGACAAACAGAAGCTCCACATCCTCTCCCGGTTTCACCTGCGTCTTTGACGGGCGCACCGAGCCGCCCTTCGTCGTGCGGATCTTCACCTGGTACGTGTCCATATCCTCGTCCTGGCTGTGATCGCCCGTGGCGGCGTAGAGTTCAAATTTATCAAAATTCGGCGTGTAGTTTGTCAGTACCGCGTAATCGATGTTCTCCGGGCGGTGTTCCTCCTGCCCTTCCTTCAGCACGCCGTTCGTGATCACTTTGGAATTGTCGTTGTAAATCTTGATGGTATTCTTCCCGGCCTTCAGCGTGACGTCCACGATCTGCGGGCGGAACGTCTCGTCGCTGTAAGTATTCCGGAATACCATCTTCTTTGCCTCGCCTCCGTTCACGGAGAAGGACGCAAAGCGTTCCGTCATCTGGGCATTGTATCCGTGCTTTCCGAACAGTTCCCCGTTTGACTGGTAGGTCACCAGCTTATAGTCGCCCGCTGCGGGCGCTTCGATCTCGATGGTGAGGCTGTTCTTGTCCACGGCCTCCCCCTTGTCCACAGTCCGGCCGAGGCCGAGGATCGTGAAGTCCGGATCGTCCTCCGGGATCAGCTCCACGCCGTTGGCCGCTTTCAGGCCGCTCACATAACTTCCGCCGGAAGAGAGGGCGCGCACATTTTCCTTCGTGCCGACCGCCGCTTCCCCGGTCAAAGATCCGCTCTCAGCTTCCACCGCTGTGAGAGGCGCGGATTTGCTGTTAACCTTGATCCGCATGTAGTCCAGTTTCACGGCTCCCTTTGTATCGATATCTACGACATTGATCCCTTTCTGGAGGAATACCGTCTGTGTCGCGATCTTCCAGCTGTCTCCCGTCGCCGGCAGATTCACTGCCGCGCGCAGGCGGTCCAGATTGACCATGTCGTTGTCCAGGTAAATGTTTGCTTCCGTCTTCTCCTGCGCCTGATAGCGGAGCGCGATCGTGTACATCCCATTATCCGGCACCACCGCGTTAAAGCGGACGCCGCCGCCCTGGCCGACCGTCCTTTTTTCCAGGCCCGTGATATATCCCGTATGTCCGTCCATTGTCGTGGACAGGGTTGTGGCAAGTCCTTTGATCTCGTTGAACTCGCCCAGTTCCGCCTCATAGGTATGGTCAAAGGCCGTATCCGATTCCTCGGCGCCCTTGTAGGTCAGGTAGATGCAGTCCGGAACTGCCTTGCCCGCGCTGGACGTCGCCTCGATCTTCAGCGTGTGTACCCCTGCGGAAAGGCGGAGATACGTACTGTACATACCGCCCATCGACCAGTTCATCGTGCAGGGCAGCGTCATCCGGATCTCATCCTTCCCGTCCACCGTGAGGGTCTGAATTGCCGTATAGGGCGTATGCCTCTCCAGATTGTAGGTATCCACGCCGGTCGCGGCACAGTAGACCATATCGTATTTGTAATATCCATCCTTCGGAACTTCCACATTTAAGGTCACGCTGTCGCCCGGGTTGTCCACAAAGTGGACTTTCTTCTGATTGGAACAGGCGTTCCCGGTCTCCTCTGCGACAACCGCATTTCCGGTCAGGACGCCGTCTTCCGCCTCGTACTTCGCTTTCCACACAGATTCCAGAAGCCCCAGCGGCTCGTCCTCCGACGCCTGCGTCACTGTGATATGGTACGCGCTCAGGGCATTCATATCGGTCATGGAAACCACTGCCTGCCCGTTCTCCACGGCGACCGTTCCCTCCATGATCACGCGCGGTTCCTCCGCCACGCCGTGGAAGCCTGTATAATCCGTACCCTCCACCTTCACATGCACCTTCGAAGCGCCCGCGAAGGTCTCTGTGGCAAGGATGTCGTCCAGTATGATGTTGGCGCTCCCGTCCCTTCCGCCGAAGATGACGTTGGCATTTTTCTTATTCTCATCCACGGAGGCAGCTCCGTAGAAATCATTCTTATTCGCGTTCGCCACCTGAACCGGGAGGTAGCTTCCGGACATGTCGCCGTACCACTTGTACAGCCACCATGCACCGTTTCCCTCGTTGACGTCCGCCGCCAGACCGTTTAAGTTGTTGGAGAAATGCCAGAACGGCAGGCATCCCGCCACCTCGTATTCCTCCCACAGACCGATCCAGCGGATCAGGTCGCCGGGGGAGGCGCACTCCGTCGGAGCCGCATATTCATTGATGACGATCTCCCTGGACGGAGAAATATTATATTTCTTTTCCAGACTGCGGTAATGTCCGTACTCATTGCCAAAGTTATCAAATGCCCCTGTGCCGAGATCGTGCCAGGAAACGATGTCCGGCATACAGTCGTGCTGCGCGCAGAATCCGATGTAATTGTCCATCACCCACTCGTTGTAACCGGCGAGATTCAGCCCGGCCGTCTTCGGTTCCGTCTTGACCCCGGCATCCTTATAGACCTCCCGCAGCCTTTCCACCATGTCGAGCCAGAACCAGTTCAGGCTGTCCCAGCCGCTCACCGTATTGCCGTCGTGATCGTGATAGGTTCCGCCGAGCCAGTTCTCGTTCGGCTCATTGTAGAGGACGTAGACCACTTCCTCAGCCAGACCCGCCTCGATGCAAGCCTTCGCCTGCATCTCCACGATATCCAGATAATATTCCGTTCCGGTAAACTCGTAGAACCACAGAGCGTAATAATCCGGGACGTAGATCTGGATGTGCTTGCCCCCGGCGTCCAGGAACGTCTTCGCAATGTCCAGCACGTCCCCGTTCGGGTGCTGCATCCCGTTCGGCGCTTTCTGCACCGCCGTGTTGGGCTTGAGCGCCGTGATCGTATTCGCGGTGGGTACCTGGTCATCGCCCAGGCCGTAAAGCCACCCGGTCGCGCCGTGGTACAATTCTCTCTTTCCCACCTCTCCCATATCGATGGTCAGGGAGGGCAGGCTGCTGTCATAGGCCGCCTCCGCTGCGAGCGGTACGGCTTGCAGGCCGGTCAGCGTCATGGCCGCCGCCAGCAGGCCGGATATCCATTTTTTCATTTTCCTGTAATTCATGCACGTACTCCTTTCAAACCTGATAACTGTGATTTTTCAAATGTTATGTAGGCACAATTTTCCGTAAACCTGAAAAAATTTTATCATTTCACAGTTATAGCCGTCAAATACCCATATAGTATAACAGGAAATGCTCTCCGGGCATTTCCTGCCCGGAGAGCATTTTTCTCATTCTGTCTCTGCATGTAAATGATCTCGGATATGTCTGATAAATCTGGAAACCGCCGACGGATAATCTCTGTTCTTTTTCCATACCAGCACGGTTCCGGTTTCCACCGGAGGGGAAAGAGGAATAAATTTCAATTCCTCGTAAAATGTGCCAAGACCCAGGCAAAGGCATATTCCCAGTCTTTCCTTCACCATGGCGGCCGCGTTTAAGATCAGATTATAGGTCGCCACAATCTCCAGATGGTCATAGTACTCTCCGAACCAGCTCGCCCATTCGCTCCTTACCACTTTGCGCGGCGGAATGATCAGCGGCATCTCCCGCAGATCTTCCGGCGTGACAAATTCCCTGGACGCTAACGGGGAATCCTGACGGACCAGAACGCCCCACCTGTCTTTCTCTGATATACGAAGATATTCATACCCTCCCACATCCACAGGCTCCGCCAAAAGTCCAATATCCAAAATCCCTTTATTCAGCTTCTCCTTTACATCGTCCGCGCTGGCGCTGAAGACATGAAAGCGGACCAGCGGATGCTTATCCTGAAATGCACGCATCTGCCGGGCCAGCAAGGACATTCCCTTTGCTTCAGCACAGCCCATCGAAATTTTCCCGAACGCAGTCTCCTCTCCCGCTGCAAAATCCTCGCGGATCGTTTCCGAGAGGTCTATCATTTTCTGGGCGCGGTATCTCAACAGTTCCCCTTCTTCCGTCAGATATATGCTGTGTTCCCTCCGTCGGAATAACTTCACGCCCAGCTCTTCCTCCAGAAGCTTCATCTGTCTGGAAAGGGTCGGCTGCGTAAGATTTAATAATTTAGCCGCTTTCGTAATATTTTCTTCCCTTGCTATCACCAAAAAATAATTTAATACCCTTAGCTCCATGATATTTTTTCCTTCCAGCAATACGTTTATATTCATTCCCGGAGACGGCCGCCGTCAATTTCTTTCCTTTTCTTTCCTTTTTATAATAGGAAAGTTCCGGCCATATCACGATATCAAAAAAACACCTTCAAATCCCGGAAAAGCTCAGGATTTAAAGGCATTCAAAAAAACTTAAATCGGAGTGACAGGATTTGAACCTGCGACCTCTACGTCCCGAACGTAGCGCTCTACCAAGCTGAGCCACACTCCGAAAAGAAAAACCGGATGTCAGTGATTCAAACATCCGGCGCCCCTGCCAAGGAACTACGGATAGAGGACTCGAACCTCTACTAACAGAGTCAGAGTCTGCTGTGCTGCCATTACACCAATCCGCATTGGTATGAAAGCTTTTGTTCAGCGAACATGTATTATTATACCAAAGAACCGCAAAAAATCAAGCCCTTTTTTAATTTTTCTTCATCTCCTTCCCCGTTGGCCCGCGCGATCGGATCTTCAGGGAAGAAAAGAGTGTGCCGCAGCACACTCTCGCGCCCTTTCGCTCCCGCCTGGAGATCCCCGCAGCCTACAGCGCCTTCAGCCTTTCGATCGCCGCGGTTGTATTTTCGTAGGAACCAAATGCCGTCAGGCGGAAGTATCCCTCTCCGCTCGGCCCGAATCCGGAACCGGGAGTTCCGACAACGCCTGCGTTTTCCAGCAGATAATCAAAGAACTCCCAGGACGTCATTCCCTTCGGCGTTTCCAGCCAGATGTACGGTGCGTTTACGCCTCCGGACACGCTGTATCCGGCGCTTTTAAGCCCCTCGTAGATCACCTTCGCATTTCTCATATAATAGGCGACCTGCTCTTTCAGCTGCGCTTTGCCGGCCTCGGAATAGACCGCCTCTCCGGCTCTCTGCACAATATACGGGGCTCCGTTGTATTTCGTGCCATGGCGTCTTGCCCACAGGGCATGCAGGGTCACGCCGCCGCTTCTGATCTCCTTCGGGATCACCGTCGCGCCGAGACGGACCCCGGTAAATCCTGCATTTTTGGAAAAACTTCTAAGCTCGATCGCACAGGTTCTTGCCCCCTCGCACTCGTAGATCGTATGCGGGATACCCTCCTCAGAAATGTACGCTTCGTACGCGGCGTCGTAAATAATCACCGCGCCTGTTCTGTTCGCGTAATCCACCCATTCCTGAAGCTGCGCCTTCGTTACGACAGAGCCGGTAGGATTGTTCGGGAAACACAGATAGATGATGTCCGGCGTCTCCTTCGGCAGTTCCGGCGCAAAATTTGTTTCCTTCGTGCAGGGCATGTAGATCACATCGCTCCATGTCTCTGTCACCGCGTCGTAGGTTCCGGTTCGTCCCGCCATAACATTCGTATCCACATATACCGGATATACCGGATCGCACACGGCAATCCTGTTATCCCTGCTGAAAATCTCCTGGATATTGCCGGAATCGCACTTCGCGCCGTCCGAGATGAAGATCTCATCCGCCTGGATATCGCAGCCTCTGTCCTGATAGTCATTTTTCGCCATGGCGGTTCTCAAAAATTCGTATCCGAGATCCGGAGCGTACCCACGGAATGTCTCCGCGTGCGCCATCTCGTCCACAGCCTTATGCAGGGACTCGATAATCGCCGGCGCCAGAGGCTGGGTGACGTCGCCAATGCCCAGCCGGATCAGGGATTTTTCCGGGTGTTCCTCCTGGAAGGCCGCCACCTTTTTAGCAATATTGGAAAACAGATAATTGCCCGGCAATTTTAGATAGTCCTGATTTACTTTATACATACTTTTCTTCTCCTTTATCTTTCTATTTCAATTTCTCCGCTGAACACGTTCGCAGCCGGCCCCGTCAGATAGACCACGTTGTTGTCCCTGCGCCATTCAACGGTTAAATCTCCTCCTGTTAATTTTATCGTAACCTGCCGTTCTGTCAAGTGATTTAATACGCCTGCCACAGCCACGGCGCACGCGCCTGTTCCGCAGGCCATCGTCTCTCCCGCTCCCCGTTCCCAGACGCGCACTTTGACCGTATTTTGGTCTACGATCTCCGCGAACTCTACATTGATGCGTTTCGGGAAGCGCCCGTGCCGCTCAAAACACGGCCCGAGCCGGCGTATGTCCGTACCCTTCACGTTTCTTACATAGACCACCGCATGCGGATTTCCCATGGAAACCCCGGTTACGCGGTACTCCATGCGGTTCACCAGGATCGGCTCATCCAGCACAACGCTTCTGTCGGAGATGATGGGGATCTGATCCGCCCTCAGTATCGGGCTTCCCATATCCACTCTCACCTGCTTTACCTCGCCTTTTTCCACAGTCAGCCACAATCTGCGGATACCGGCCCTGGTCTCCACTGTAATCTCCTTTCCCGCCGTCATCCCGTGTTCATACACATATTTCCCGAGACAGCGTATGCCGTTTCCGCACATCTCGGCAACGGAACCGTCCGCATTGTAGATCTGCATGCGAAAATCCGCCCTGCACGACGGCCCGATCAGAATCATTCCATCTGCTCCGACGCCTCGGTGCCTGTCGCAGATTTTTTCCGCCAGAGCCGCAGGTTCCCGAATCTCTTCCGTAAAACAATTCACATATATATAATCGTTTCCCAGTCCATGCATCTTCGCAAATCTCATATATTCAATTTTCCTTTACCACCATTATTCTGCCATAATGCTAAGCACCATCTCCGCAGTCTCTGCCATGTTGGTTCCGCTGTCCATGCTGCATTTCTGCAGGTAACGATGCGCTTCTCCCTCCGTCATGTGATTGCGTTCCATCAGCAATTTTTTCGCCTGGTCTATCAGCATCTGCTGTGCGGGACTTCTGAACTTCTGCGCTCTTTTTCTTTTTCGCCTCCGGTCCTCTGCATTTCGAAGCATCATCGCCACAGTGTTCATCAGATCATATAGTTTGATGGGCATGGAAAGCCCTACTACACCCTCGATCTCCCCGTCGCTCCACTTATCTCCGGATGCGATCAAAAGCATATCGACCGCAGACGGCAGATATTCTCTGAGTTCCGTATACATCATGTCTGACAGCTTGTAACCGCATATCACGATTCCCTCATCCAGCATTTCCGCATAGCGTATCGCCTGCGCTCCGGTCGTGCAGACGCCCAGGACGTCTATTCCGCCACGAACCAGCAGATTTCGAATATTGGCCGCATTATCTCTGTTGGGAAACACTACAATAATGCCGTCCACGTTTACACCTCCTGTTCATTTCCAGTCTGTTGCCGCAGGATGGCGTATTACATAATATGCAGATATTTCTGGATCTCCCAGTCCGTAACCTGGGCGCGGTAATCCCGATACTCTTCCTTTTTCGCGGATATCAGTTTCTTAGACAGGTCTTTCCCCAGCACTTCCTGAATGAACCCGTCCTTTTCAAACTCCCGGATCGCTTCCAGCAGGCTGCCCGGCAGCGCCTCGATTCCCGCCGCCTCGCGCTGCTTCCCCGACATCTCGAAAATATTGGCGTCCACGCTCTCCGGCGGAAGGATTTCCTGCCGGATCCCCTCCATTCCCGCCGCCAGGCATACTGCCAGCGCAAGATAGGGATTGGCGGACGGATCCGGATTCCTGAGTTCGATCCTCGTCTCCTCCCCTCTGGACGCCGGTACCCGGATGAGAGGCGTCCGGTTTTTCGCGGACCATGCGATGTAAACCGGGGCTTCATATCCCGGCACCAGGCGCTTATAGGAATTCACCGTCGGATTCGTAATAAAGCTGATCGCTTTCATATGCCTGAGAATCCCGCCAATAAAATAATATGCTTCCCGGCTCAGTCCGTTCCTGTCTTTCGGATCCGCGAACGCATTCATCCCGTCTCTGCTCAGAGACATGTTGATATGCATTCCCGAACCGTGGACTCCGTATTTCGGCTTCGGCATAAACGTCGCATGCAGGCCGTGGCGTTTCGCGATCGTCTTAACGACCAGTTTAAACGTCATAATGTTATCGGCCGTGGCAAGAGCCTCGTCATATTTAAAATCAATTTCATGCTGCGCCGAGGCCACCTCGTGATGGGAGGATTCGATATCAAATCCCATGTCCTCCAGGGTCAGCACCATGTCGCGGCGCGCGTTTTCGCCGAAATCCAGAGGCCCCAGATCGAAATAGCTTGCCTTTTCATGGGTGATGGTCGTCGGAAGGCCGTCGTCGTCCGTGTGGAACAGGAAAAATTCGCATTCCGGTCCCACGTTAAACTCATACCCCTGCTCCCTCGCGTCCGACACCACTTTCTTCAAAATATATCTCGGATCGCTCTCAAACGCAGTCCTGTCATATTTATACACATCGCAGATCAGGCGCGCAACCTTGCCCTGCTGCGGCCTCCACGGAAAGATCTCAAAAGTATTCAGATCCGGGTACAGATACATGTCTGACTTTTCGATTCTGGCAAATCCCTCTATGGAAGATCCGTCAAACATGCACTTATTGTCCAGGGCTTTCTCCAGATGGCTCGTAGTGACCGCCACGTTTTTCATGGCTCCGAAAATATCCGTAAACTGCAGGCGGATAAATCCGACGTCCTCCTCGGCCACCATCCGCATAATATCTTTTCTCGTATAGTTATTCATTCCAACTACCTCCCGTATTTTAATATCCGTCTGTAATCCCGTTGATTCCAGAGACGATCCGCCGCCCTTACGCTGCTTCCCGGATCCGCGGCAGCCAAAAACAGGCGCTCTCCTCCCCGGGAAGAACGCCTTTGTCCGTCTTTATTATATAAAGCGGGCAGGGCTTTGTCAACTCAAGCGCAGAAAACAACTTTACCGCTTCTGTTTTTTATGCTAAAATGAAATTGCTGTTTTTGAATCTTAGTAATAGAAAGTTGGAAAAGCTATGGGAATTGCGATACCTATTGAAACGAGCGCCCGCCACATGCATTTAAGCCAGAAGGACTTCGAGGTTCTGTTCGGCAAGGGGGCCTCTCTTACATTTAAATCCGAACTGAGTCAGCCGGGACAATTTGTCTGCGAGGAACGCGTCGCTGTCAAAGGTCCCCGCGGAATTTTTGAAAATGTAGCCGTACTCGGGCCGTTCCGCTCCGAGACTCAGGTGGAAATTGCGATGACGGATTCCAGAAAGCTCGGGATCCCCGGCGTGATCCGCCAGTCCGGGGACACGAAGGACACTCCCGGATGTACGCTGATCGGTCCGGAGGGAACCCTGGAAATAGACCACGGAGTCATCGTTGCAAAACGCCATATCCATATGACGCCGGTTCAGGCGATCCAGATGAACGTACACGACAACGATGAAGTGTTCGTCATCATGGAGAGCTACGAGCGGTCGCTGATCTTCGCGGACGTCGTCGTGCGCGTACACCCCAACTTTGCTCTCGCCATGCACGTAGACACCGACGAGGCAAACGCGTTTGCAAATGAAAACCATCCGACGGGCGTTATCCTGAAACTGTTCGGAGGACGCACCTATAATCTTCAGAAATGGGCGGAGGAACTGCAGAACGGTATTCACCGGCTGTAACAGCCGTCTTATCCGCGGTCCGGCAGATCCACCTTCGCCGTCAGCGTCTTTGCGCTGACGCCCGGCTGCATCCCCAGTTTCCCGGACAGCGCGCTGGTCACGCTGCCCGGCGCGTCGATCACCACGCTGATGATGGAGACTCCTCTCTCCCGATAGGGAATCCCCATTCTTCCTACGATATAATTTCTGTATTCATGCAGCAGGCTGTTGATCGCCGACGCCGCTTCCTCGTCCTTTATGATGATACTGATTACCGATACTCTGTTTTCCATATCCTCTGTTCCCCGATCTTAATCCGCAATCTGTCTCCCGGTTACATCCAGATGGTAACCGTCCTTATATATCAGCTCCGATACCGGCACAGGTTCATATCCCCTCTCTCTGAGTCCCGCGATCAGATCCTCCAGCGCGTCCGCCGTGTACTTGGCCTCGCTGTGGAGCAAAATGATGGATCCGTTCTTCAGCTCCCCATTTTCCAATACGGACGCCAGGATCGCATCCACGCCGTAATCCTTCCAGTCAAGGCTGTCTACGTCCCATCCGATCGTATAGTATCCGTGTTCCCCTGCGTTCAGGATCACCCGGTCGTCACAGGCGCCGTAAGGAGCGCGGAAAAGGTTCATCTCTGTTCCGGTCAGCTCTTTTACTTTTTTATGGGCGCCCATAAGCTCTTCCGTTTTTTCCTCCTCGGACATCTGAGTCATATTCCTGTGACTCCCGCTGTGGTTTCCCAGATCGTGGCCGGCTTCGAAAATCGCCCTGACATCTTCCGGATATTTTTCGGCCCAGTTTCCGGTTATAAAGAATGTCGCGCGCACGTTCAGCCGTTTTAGAATATCCAAAACGTCGCCTATGCGGCTGTTGCCCCACGTTGTTTCAAATGTGAGCGCGACTTTCTTTTCCTCCGTATCCACGCTGCAGATCGGCATTTCCCTTCCGTTGATGCTGCCGGACACCGACGCGTACCCGGAAAGGTAGCGAAAAGAACCGAACAATGCCACGACGACCACAAGCGCCACAACCACGTAACTGTTCCTGTTCACACAGTCTTTCTTCCCCATATCATCCGCTCCGAAACACACCTTATTCATATATATATGCTTTCGGATTTTGTCCTAATCCGGGGAACCGTTCGAAATAACAAATTCCGTTCCTATAAATTCATTCTCTTTTTATGCGTCAGCCGTCCTGCGGCATACTTTGCGCATCTTTCCGCGCCTCTTCCTGTTCTCCCAGGCACGCCTGGATCGCCTCATTCAGAGAGAGCATCTTCTCATCCAGAATCGATACCATCTCGGCGCATTCGCGCAGATCCCTGCTGATATAATCCGGAGCGTTTCCGTCAAATTTGTAATAGATCTTATGCTCCAGGCTCGCCCAGAAATCCATCGCGATGGTCCGGATCTGTATCTCCACTTTGGTATCTACCACGCTGTCCGACAAAAATATCGGAACGGAAACCAGCATGTGATAGCTCTTATATCCGCTTTGCTTCGGATTTTTGATGTAATCTTTGATCGAAAGGACTTTCAGATCGCTCTGATTCCCTATCATACCCGCCAGCTTATAGATATCGGATGTAAAGGAGCAGATCAGACGGACTCCGGCGATGTCATTGACGTATTTCACCATATTTTCAATGGAAGTCTCATATCCGTCCCTCTTCAGCTTCTTTACGATACTCTCCGGAGTCTTGATCCGCGTCTTGATATGTTCGATCGGATTATACTGGTGTACATGCTGGAATTCATCGTTCAGGATCTCGAGTTTTGTCCCCACTTCCTTCAGAGCCGACGAGTACAGAAACATGATCGTCTTCCAGCTGTCCACATCTTCATAATTCCTTTTCAGCGCCATCTCCATATTATTTTCCCCTCCTCTCTTTTTTTCGGCAGAACGCCGCCGAAGAAAACAATTTAAAATTCTATTCCTTCCCTCGCAGTTATCCCCGCGTCATACGGATGCCTGACCTTCGACATTTCCGTAGCGTAATCCGCAAGCGCAAGCAGGCCGTCCGACGCGCGCCGTCCGGTCAGGACAACCTCAAGTCCCTTCGGCTTATGCCTGAGGAAATCGACAAGTTTCTGCTCGCTCAGCAAACCAAGATCCGCCGCGCACGCCGCCTCGTCAAGAATCAGCATGTCAAAGCGGGTGCAGAACTTAATGATCTCATCCAGCGCCTTTGTATTATAACGCCTGTACTCCGCCTTATCATCGCCGTTCATCCGGTTATAGAACTTGACGTGCCGTTTGCCGGGCAGGCAAGTGACATTGGGGATCTGTTCCAGTATCTCCCTCTCGCTTGACGTATTGTCCTTTAAAAACTGGAAAAATAAAACCTTCAGCCCGCTTCCGGCCGCGCGCACCGCCTGCCCGACAGCAGCGGTGGTTTTTCCTTTTCCATCTCCGTAATATATATGTATCAGTCCTTTATCCAGCATATTACACTCCTGGCCTTTTCATGTGCCGGCATATTTTTTCCCGAATAACATTGTAGGTGTTCGCGCCTTATAAGTCAAGCCGCATATCGCCGAATTTAATCCAGTTTTTCCTTCTCATCCACTCGGAAATCCCCAGCGTAACCGCCGCGGGAAGAAGGATCTGGATGACCAGGATCTTGATCAGCACGATCCCGGCCGGCTCCGCCTGTATCATCGTCTGCCATGTCATCATCTGCCCTACCAGTCCTGCGGTTCCCATGCCCGAACCGGTGGCGTTGCTTGTCATATGAAACACCAGCGTCCCAACAGGTCCCAGGATCGCGCTCGATGCGATGGCAGGGATCCAGATCACCGGTTTTCGCACAATGTTTGGAACCTGCAGCATGGAAGTCCCGACTCCCTGCGCAAGAAGACCTCCGATCTTGTTTTCCCGGTAGCTGGCCACGGCAAATCCCACCATGTTGCAGCAGCAGCCGATCGTGGCCGCGCCTGCCGCCAGCCCGGACAGATTCAGAATGATCCCAAGCGCCGCGGAACTGATGGGGAGGGTCAGTATCATTCCCATCAGCACGGACACAACGATTCCCATCAGGAAAGGCTGCTGTTCCGTTCCCCAGTTGATCACAGCCCCGAGGCCGGTCATAAAACCTGAAATCGGCGGCCCCAGAAGCAGTCCCACCGCGGATCCCGCTCCGATCGTGACGATCGGAGTAACCAGAATATCCACCTTTGTTTTGCCGGAGACCAGATGCCCCAGCTCAATTCCCACATACGACGCCAGAAACGCGCCCAGAGGTTCCCCGGGCCCGCTGTAAATCATCGCGGCCCCATCCATAACCGTTCCCGAAAGCAGCTGGCTGGCGAAAGCGCCCACCATTCCCGCCGTCGCGGCGGAAACGACTACCAGCTGGCTTTCCCGGAACCGGTACGCCACGCCGATCCCGATCCCCGCCCCGGTCAGAGACGCCGCCGCCTTGCCGAGCGAATAGATCATATTGCCCGCGCTTCCTCCGATCAGCGATCCTATCTGCTGAATGATGGTCCCTATGATCAGGGTTGCGAACAATCCCTGCGCCATCCCGCTAAGTCCTTCAATAAAAATGTGATTCAGAATCTTTTTCCATCTGTTCATTCATATTCCCTCCCTTGTGCCGTCCTTTGTCTGCGCGCGATCTGAAAATGATCGTTTTATCCTTTTTTTTCACGTTTTCTTTATATGTCAGACACAAATTATACATATTTCCATTATATACTAAATTCAGAAAAACAAAAGAGGCTGCCGGAAGTTTATTTAAAATGGATTGAATTTCCGGCAGCATCGGCCAAAGATATTCCCTTTATTTTGATATATATTTTTCATCTTCCTCTTTTCAGGCTGCGGGTTCTTCCCGCAGCTTTCTTTTTCTTAATAAGAAGCTTCGTTTCTTATCAGGCTTTTCGCGAGATTCTATTTTACAACCGGATCCAAAAATGCTATACTCTATCGTGTGCAGGAGGTGTTCCGGTCATGTTTCGATTATGGGCGAAAGAATTTAAAGACAACAGAATGATAAGGGATACGGTCGTCTGCGACGAGACTTCCGATACCCGTACGCACAAAATCTTTTGCGCACTGGAAAAAGCCTGCTATGAATTTGATCTCAGCAAACCCATATGGCTGAACGCGACGGTCTCTGAATTCAAGCTTCACTCAAAAGCGAGATTTTATCAGGATAACTTCGTGGACTCCATTGATTTTGATTATCTTGAGATTCAGATCATTGAGGAATAATTTTTCTCCTTTTTTGTCGAGTATTGTCGAATTTTTTCTATTTCGCACTTTTTCCCTGATTTTCTCTTATAATGTTCTTTATGACTGAGAGAAAAAGGAGGGTAAATTCATATGGAACAGATTAAACAAACCGTATTTCGTCTCGGAATACGGTCCACTTATCAGGGATTTCACTATCTCTGCTACGCCCTGTACCTTTGTATGCAGGATGATTCCTATCTGCTGTCTGTGTACAAACGGCTTTATACCGACGTTGCGGAACATTTTTCCGTCAGCCGCGACAGCGTGGAACGCTGTATACGAACGATCGTAACCGTGTGCTGGTATAAAGGCAACCGGTCTCTTCTGATCGAGATGGCAAGCTATAATCTGATTCAGAAACCCACAAACGGAGAGTTTATGGATATTCTCTTTAACTATCTGAAGCAGCAGGCGTTTTGTCTGAACTAAACGCATTCTCTTTTCTTTCCTCGTCTTTTCAGCACACGAAAAGCAGGTGACCATAGCCATCTGCCCTTCTGTTTTTTCTGATTCATTTCTTCATTTTCGGATCAAATACACAGGACGCAAGATATCCGAATACCAGCGCCGCCGTGATTCCCACCGCGCTCGCCGTAAAGCCTCCCATAAATATCCCGATAAAGCCGTCGGATTGAATCGCTTCCTTCACGCCCTTCCAAAGAGTATTTCCAAAACCAAGAAGCGGTACGCTTGCCCCTGCTCCCGCAAATTCCATAAACGGCTGATAGATATTTAAAAACCCGAGTACGGCTCCGCTGCATACCAGAAGCACCATGATCCTCCCCGGCATCAGTTTTGTACGGTCCAGAAGGATCTGCACCAGAGCGCAGATAAGTCCTCCTGTCCAAAATGCATTTAAATAGTCCATAAAAAACCTCCCTGTAAGAAATCCTTGATCCCTATCCCAACTGCTCCATCTCACAATGCTCAAGAACGATCCCGTGCGCGATCCCCGGCACGCTGGAACCCTCGTTAAAGCTCACCGTGGACATGAGCGCCCCCGTCGGAACAAACAGTACCCGCTGCCACTCTCCGCTGATGATCTTCGGAAGGATATACGACGCTAGCGTCACGGCTGCGCAGCCGCATCCGCTTCCTCCCGCGTGAGTGTCCTGTTCCGCCCGGTCGAAAATAGTCGTCCCGCAGTCCATATGGATACTTAGGATATTGATTCCCTTTTTCCGCATCAGATCAAACAGAATACTCTGTCCTACATACCCCAGGTCGCCCGTGATGATCCGGCTGTAATCCTCCGGCACCCGCTCAAAATCATCCAGATGCCTCAGAATCGTATCAGCGGCGGCCGGCGCCATACACGCACCCATATTCTGAGAATCCTTCAATCCGTAATCCACGATTTTTCCGACGGTTATCCCTGTGACCTTCACATGGCTTTGGTCAGTCCCCACCAGGAACGCTCCGCTCCCGGTTACCGTCCAGTGCGCGGACAGCGGCCTTTGATTCGCATATCCGAGCGGAAACCGGAACTCCTTTTCCGCGCTTCCGAAGTGGCTGGACGTCACCGCCAGTATATGCTTCCCGTAACCGGCCGCCACGCTCATGGCCGCCAGCGCCAGGGCCTCCCCCGATGTGGAACACGCTCCGAACAGCCCGAACAGCGGTATGCCGAAGGTCTCCACGCCCATCTCAGCGATCGCAGCCGCCACATCGTCCTGGGTGGACAGCGGATTGCAGCCC
>CANRMH010000008.1 GCA_947631695.1 uncultured Lachnospiraceae bacterium
CGGGAACTTCTCAAGCCCCGAAGCCCTCGCCGTCTGGATGATCCCGACGAAGGTGATATCGTGGGACGTCAGTTTATCAAATTTGATCTGCAGGCGCTCCATGCTGCCGGAGGTATTGTGATCCGCAAGGATCCGGTACGCCATCGTCTGCTTCGCCGCCTCCTCCTTTGAGACGGCCTGCCCTGTTTTCGCTTCCACTTCTCTTACATCTTCTATCACTTCCGCGCCGTTCAACAGATAGACGCCGGCATCATAAAGTTTCACCATTGATCTTGTTCCTCCTTACGCTTTTCTTTCCGTTTATTTTAAACTGCATACCGCCAAAAGTCAACAAAGCCGCGCAGAGCGGTTTTGGCAAAGGCGGCCATTCCGCCGGATATGCCGGCCTATGTATCGGCGGGACTGTCCCCGCTTTCCAGCAGCGCCTGGTAAACCTCCCGCTTTCCGATCCCGCGATCCTTTGCAGTCTGTTTCATGGCGTCCTTTTTTTCCATTCCCTGATTCAGATAGTGATCCACATGCTCCCGGATCGTGAGTTCCGTCCACTTCCTCTGCTCTTCCTCACGCAGCTCTCTCCGGCTCTTCCCCTCGGCGACGATCACGTACTCGCCTCTGGGTTCTTCCGTTTCATAGCGGCGGCACGCCTCCTCAAGCGTAGTGGAAAATACCGTCTCATGCCGCTTCGTCAGCTCCCTGCAGACAGTGACCCGCCGGTTTCCCAGCGCCCTGTACAATTCTCCCAGCGTTTTCGCCAGCCGGTGCGGAGCCTCGTAGAGAACAATTGTCCGCGTCTCGTCCTCCAGCTCGCTTAACACTTCCCTGCGCTCCTTCTTATCCGCCGGAAGGAACGCTTCAAATGCGAATCTCCTGGTATTCAGTCCCGATAATGTCAGCGCCGTCACGCATGCCGACGCCCCCGGAAGGGATGTGACCGGGACTCCCGCCTCGCAGCACATCCGCACCAGTTCCTCCCCCGGATCGGAGATGCCCGGCGTTCCCGCATCCGTGATCAGCGCGATCCTCCTGCCCTCGAGAAGCATTTTGACCAGCTTCTTCCCTTTTTCGATCTTATTGTACTCGTGGTAGCTGGTCATCGGCGTGCGGATCTCAAAATGATTCAGAAGCTTTATACTGTTGCGCGTATCCTCCGCGGCGATCAGATCGACCTCCCGGAGCGTCCGGATCACCCGAAGCGTGATATCCTCCAGGTTCCCGATGGGCGTCGCGCATAAATATAATGTCCCTGCCATACTATATCCTCTCCTCATCTGTCACGCATCCGGGCATCAGAATCTCTTCGCGGCGGCCGGATCCGTACATTCGCATCGCTTCCTCCGTATAGCTCCCGCTCTTCTCAAATACGATCAGCGGCGGTTCCACGACCATGCCCGGTTTCGCTCCGCGGAGTCCCTCCACCAGCAGCATATTCGGCTCCCTGTCTATATAGGGGTGTACCATCCTGAGCCGCTTCGGTTCCATCCCATAGTCCCTCATCTTTGTCAGTATCTCCGCCATCCGAAAAGGCCGGTGTACCATGTAGAACCTTCCTTTTGGCTTCAGGAGCTTCGCGCTCTCCCTCAGAACGTCCTCCAGACTGCACAGCACCTCATGTCTCGCGATATACTTCGCGCCGCTTTGATTCTTCAGCCCGTGTTCCGCGATCATATACGGCGGGTTTGCGGTAATCACATGAAAAGAGGCAGCCCCAAAAATATCTGCCGCCTCCCTGATATCCCCCTCTATGATCTCCACTTTTCCCTGAAGCTCATTGTGCAGCACGCTCCGCCGCGCCATATCCGCGCTTTCCTCCTGAATCTCAAGTCCCGCATAGTACTCTCCCTGATACTTCGCCTCCAGCAGAATGGGCAGTATCCCCGTCCCGGTTCCCAGATCGAGCGCCCTCTCGCCCCTCCTTACGTCCGCAAACGCTGACAGGAGTACGGCGTCCATACCGAAGCAGAACTTTCCCGGATGCTGAATGAGTTCATATCCTTTTATCTGCAGATCATCCAGTCTCTCGCCTGGTTTCAGATTCTCCGCCATCGTTGTCCGCCGCTCCGATCTATTCTTCCAATGCCTTCAGCTGCTTGAGTTCTTCCTTCGACAGTTTCAGTTCTTTTTTCTTCCGTCTCGGACGGAAACGCAGTTCCTCCGCCCTATATTCCCGGATCTCCTTCTCGTCGTTGTCCAGCGTCACTATCACCTTCACGAGCTGGCGCAGGACATTCACGGACTGCACCTCGCCCTGAAGCCGCTCCGGCGTAGTTACCGTATCCCCCAGGGACGGGAGATGGCTGTTCAATTCCTCGTACGTCTCCTCCTCATTGGTCAGGCAGCACATCAGCCTGCCGCACACGCCGGATATTTTTGTCGGGTTCAGCGACAGGTTCTGCTCCTTCGCCATCCGGATGGAAACCGGGGAAAATTCCGTCAGATATGTGTGGCAGCAGAGCGGACGCCCGCAGATGCCGATGCCTCCCCGGATCTTCGTCTCGTCCCGGACTCCGATCTGCCGAAGCTCGATCCTCGTGCGGAATACGCTGGCAAGGTCTTTGACCAGCTCCCGGAAATCGATCCTCCCATCCGCGGTGAAATAAAACAGCACCTTGTTGTTGTCAAACGTATACTCCGCGTTGATCAGCTTCATTTCCAGCCCGTGCTTCCTGATCTTTTCCAGACAGATATCGAACGCTTCCTTCTCCTTCTCCCGGTTTTTATCTTCCCTCTTTATGTCCTCTTTGTTCGCAATACGGATCACCGATTTGAGCGGCTGCGTGATCTTCTCGTCCTCCACCATTTTCGGTCCCATGACAACCGAACCAAATTCCACGCCCCTCGCCGTCTCCACGATCACATGATCGCCGACCTTTATCTTTAATTTCCCGGGCGCAAAAAAGTAAACCTTTCCCGCCCTGCGGAATCTTACTCCAATCACTTCCGTCATATCGTCAATTCTCCTTTATCGTCAACAGTAACAGTTCCATCACCAGATCAAAATTCACATTCGCGCTCAAACGCATCTTCGCCTTTTCCAGGCCTTCCAGGATTCTCTCGATCCCCTCATAGGAACTCTCGCGCGCCCGCTCCTTAATAAATTTGATCTGATCCTTAAACACTGCCTTATCCACGTCTCTTGTCGCCTTGTATAGAAGCACGTCCCGATACCAGATCATAATAATATCGAGATAGTCGTTAATTTCCAGTTTATACTCCCCGATCCGCTTCACCGCCTTCACGATCTCGCCGATCTCCATCTCGTTAATGTGTTTCAGAAGCTGTACCGCCTCGTCCCTGATCTCGTTAAAATGTTCGGAATTGGCCAGCAGGATCGCGCGTCCCATGTTGCCCTGCGCAAACGCCGTACACATATCCGCCTTGTAGTCCGGAGCCTTAAGTTTCTCCATCAGATACTTTTTGATCAGCGTATCGCGGATGTTGCGCAGTTTCAGCATCACGCATCTGGATGTGATCGTGGGAAGAAGCATCTGGGCGTTTTCCGTCAGAAGAAAGATCACCGCATACTCCGGCGGCTCCTCGATCGTCTTCAGGAGCGCGTTCTGCGCCTGCGCGGTCATAAGCTCCGCCTCCGGAATGATATAGACCTTATACGGCCCCTGATAAGGCCGGATCTGAATGTCCTGATTCACCTGCACGCGGATATCCTCCACGCTGATCGTGTTTGGTTTGTCATGCGTGACCCGGATAATGTCTGGATGGTTCCCGCTCTCCGCCTGCAGACAGGAGTGGCAGGAATTGCAGGGATCCGGGCCTCCCTGTTCGCAAAGAAGCGCCGCGGCAAACAGGTTCGCCAGCATTTTTTTTCCGGAACCTCTTTCCCCGTTCAGGATATAGGCGTGCGACACCTTTTTTTCCTTCACCGCGGTACGTATATATTCTATAATATCCTTGTGTCCAACAACATCTTTAAAGCTTCCCATTGCGTATTACCTCTGTAATTTCTTCCAGACAATGTTCCTTCTCACTGTTCCGGAATCTTCTTGTAATTTCGAGCCGCCGCAGGCGTTCGTCTGAAAAATCCTCCTCATCCGCAAGGAACCTGCGGCACATCTCTTTATATTCCGGACATTCCCGCGATTCCTCCCTGGCCAGGGCCCTCCTAAGCCTCTCTCCATCCTCCACCTCGACATAGATGGGAACCAGCCTGTCCCTGCCAAAACGCGCCCTCATCTGCCCGTAGGATTCCAGCGTCCCGATCATCAGATAGTCCGCTCCCGAGACGTCGATCTGCCCGTCGTCCGCGGTAAAATAGTTCCAGACTCCATGCACCGTATGGTAGGAGCGCAGCTCTATCACCTTTCCCGCTTCCCTCATCCTCTCCAGTATCTCATCGCTGACAAAAAAATATTCCCTTCCGTCCTTCTCCCCTTCTCTCGGCGGCCTGGTCGTATAAGGCACCACCTTTTTGAGAGCCGGCATCCTGCGTCCAAGTTCCTGAAAGAGCGTGTCCTTCCCCGATGAACTTTTCCCCATGATATAATATATATTACCCATTTATCAAAACCTCAATGTACCCTTCCCGCTCGGGGCCTTCGATGACAAATCCCATCCCGCGGTACTGTCCGATTATCTCCACGGCCTCCCCGGAGATCCATTCGCCCGGCGTCACAATGGGACAGCCCGGCGGATAGAGATAGGCGTACTCTGCCGCGACATAGCCCTCGCTCTTCTCCCACGGAAGCGCCCTGATCTGCGGAAAAGTTCCTCCGTGCGCCGTGCCGGCGGCTGCCCTTTGCCGCATTTCCTCCATCTGCCTGGCGGTGTACGCCGTCCTGGCGCGCGGGAACATACTCCGCGCCGGGAATCTTCTTTCCCCTTCTCCGCACTGCGCCGACATCCGCCGGTCCGCCTCGGCATCAATCGCGGCCAGAGCCTCCTCGAGCCTCCTGAGGCCCTCCGGGGTATCGCCGATGGACGTCATGGCAAGCACGTAGGAACCCGCCGCCATCTCCATCTGCAGATGGTAGTCCGACAGAAGTTTGCGGTACAGCCATCTTCCGGTCAGATCCGTATCCCTCACGGAAAGCACCAGCTTTGAGCGGTCGTACCTCTCCGTCTCGGTCAGGCGCAGACGCTTCAGCCTCCCAAGCGCCTCTCTGGTATGTTCCAGTCTTTCCACATAGGGTTCAAACCATTCCCGGCCGCCGCTCTCAAGCATCCGTATACACTGATCGATCCCGGCCATCAGCACGTAGGAGGGACTGCTGGACTGCAGCATATCCAGATAACGCTTTATTTTCCTTCGATCCGCACGCGCGCCGTTCAGATGCAGCAGCGCGGTCTGCGTCAGCGCCGGCAAAGTCTTGTGAAGGCTGTGGATCACCACGTCCGCTCCCTTTTGATTCGCATTGTCGTCAAAATAGGGATGGAACCCCAAATGCGCCCCGTGAGCCTCGTCCACGATCAGGACTGCGTCATGCTCATGCGCGGCGTCTGCAATGGCCTTTATGTCTGAAATGACTCCGTCGTAGGTGGGCGACGTCACGATCACCGCCCGTATTCCCGGATACTCTTTAAGCGCAGTTTTCACTGCGCTTGCGGAGACTTCCGTATTCAACTGAAGATCTTCCCGGAACCGGGGATAGAGATACACCGGTTCCAGTTCGTTCAGATACAGGGCATGGTACACCGATCTGTGACAGTTCCTGGCCGCCAGTACCCGATCTCCTCTGTCCGTGCTTCCGAGGATCGCGCTCAGGATCCCCACCGTGCTTCCGTTCACCAGAAAAAACGTCTCCTCCGCTTTGTACACGGCGGCGGCCGCCGCCTGCGCATCCCGCAGGATGCCGGAGGGATGGTGCAGATCGTCAAAGCCCTCGATCTCCGTAATGTCAATCCGGTACGGCAGATCGATCCCGGGCATCAAATCTGTGTTCCGCTTATGCCCCGGCATGTGAAATCCGTAATAGTCCGATTCCCCGTACTTCTTCAGTCTTTCATATAATGTATCCATACAATTTACAGTCTTTTCAGAAGTTCCTCTCTTTCCTTCTCATAGCCTGGTTTGCCGAGCAGCGCGAACATATTCTTCTTATAACTTTCCACGCCCGGCTGGTTAAACGGATTCACTCCGGAAATATAACCGCTCACGCCGCAGGCGAACTCAAAGAAATAGAACAGCTGTCCCAGATAGTATTCGCTCTGTTCGGGAATATTGATAAGCAGATTCGGCACGTTGCCATCGGTATGCGCAAGGATGGTTCCGTTCATCGCGCTTTTATTTACAAAGTCCACATTCTTCCCGGCCAGATAGTTCAGGCCGTCCAGATCCACCGGTTCCTCGCCGATGATGATCTCCTCCGTGGAAGTCTCCACATTCATAACCGTCTCGTACATGATCCGGCTCCCATCCTGAATAAACTGTCCCATAGAATGCAGATCGGTAGTCAGATCCACGGACGCCGGGAAAATGCCTTTCTGGTCCTTCCCCTCGCTCTCCCCGTACAGCTGCTTCCACCACTCGGATACATAGTGAAGGCTCGGTTCATAATTCGCAAGGATCTCCACGGATTTCCCTTTTCTGTGCAGGATATTCCGGATCGCCGCATACTGCAGGGCGTCGTTCTCCTCAAACGGAAGGTTCAAAGCCATCTCCCTTCCGGAAGCCGCGCCCTCCATCAGTTTCTCAATATCCGCGCCGCTGACCGCGATCGGCAGAAGCCCTACCGCCGTCAGGACGGAGAAGCGTCCTCCGATGTCGTCCGGGACGACAAAAGTCTCGTACCCCTCTTCCGTCGCCAGGTTCTTCAGCGCTCCCCTGGCCTTGTCGGTCGTCGCATAGATTCTCTGCGCAGCCGCTTCCTTGCCGTACTTCTTCTCCAGCATCTCCTTAAAGATGCGGAACGCGATCGCAGGTTCCGTGGTCGTTCCGGATTTGGAAATGATATTGACAGAGAAATCCCTCTCTCCGATCACATCGATCAGATGTTTGAGATACGTGCTGCTGATACTGTTGCCCACATAGTAGATCTCCGGAGTCTTACGGATCTCTCTGGATACCATGTTATAAAAATTATGACGCAAAAATTCGATCGCCGCCCTCGCTCCCAGATAAGAGCCTCCGATACCGATGACCAGCAGAACCTCCGACTCTCCCTGGATCTTCTCTGCGGCCTTCTGGATCCGCGCGAATTCTTCTTTATCGTAATCGACCGGCAGATCAATCCATCCGAGGAAATCGTTTCCGGCTCCCGTTTTTCCCGTAAGCACTTCTTTTGCCGCCAAAGCGATATCCTTCATCGCTTCCACTTCATGATCGCGAATAAATACTTTTGCCTTCGAATAGTCGAATGTTACCTTATCTGACATCATACTACCTTCCTTCCATCTTATGTTTATCATATGCTATTCCTATTTTATCAGCTTGCGGATGTTTAATCAAGCCAAAAACTCTTCCAATATTTCGCGGATGCGCACTTCTCTTGAAATCTCGTCCGCGTCCCGGCCCTCCTCCGGCTTTGCCTTTTCCTCTTTTACAGGAGTCTCCTTTGCCAGAGCTTTTTTGGCCGTTTTCTTTGCGGATGTCTTCCGGCTCTCCGACGTCGCCGCCCCTACGATCTCAGGCTTCGCCGGTTCGGGCTGCTGCGGCATCGCAGGGGGCTTGATCTCGGGATCATAACCCGGAGACGGCACTTCCTCCCTCGGGCGCGGTCTTTCCGGCTGCTGGATCTCCGGCGTTTTCATCTCCGGAGCCATCGCTTCCGCCGCGGGCATTACCTTCAGTTCCTTCGGAACCGCCTTGCCGTAACGGTGGGCGCAGACATTTTCCAGGTAATCTACCATATAATTCTTTGCGGCTTCAAACTGATACTCTTCATCGGTCGTGAGAAGGAACAGGAACAGGAAAATTGCGACGACCGCCCCTGCGGCCCCGTTAAACAGTACGCGGTCCCCCATCCCATGGACATAATACTCAAGAGCCGCCGCCGCGAATCCCAAAATCAGGCACACCCAGCACATCCCTTTTTCCACCCGGCGCCAGGTATGCAGCTTCAGTCCCGCAGCCTTATACTCGTACATGTACTTTTCTACAAACACCCCTACGTTTTGTACTTTGTCGCTGACCATGCAGGCATGTTCAAATTTCGCTCTGACCAGGCGCATAAGGGGATGCGTGCTTTTCCCCATATTTCCGGCCGCCCTGACCAGCTTCTTCAGTGTGACGTTCGCAATGCATTTACTCAACACTCCCAATGCCGCAAAAACTCCCATCAGAATGAACAGTATCTGCTTGTCCAAAATTAGTTCTAACATAGTGAAACCCTCCTTCTAAATCCGATTATACCTGAATTTAAAAAGGAGGGGTAAAAAACCGTTCAACAGATTTCGCGTCTGAACATCCGAAATCTGTCCGAATCTATCGTTTTTTAGAGATCCTGCCGCGGGCCGCCGTCCGCGATCTTAGGAAGCAGGGTCGTGATAAGCCTTACGCTCCGGTCGATTGCCTGCTTTTCAAACGTGGGATAGTCCACGTGCGCGCTGTTGTCGGCTTTGTCCGAAATCGCCCGAATAATGACATACGAAATTTTATTCAGCCACGCCGTCTGCGCGATCGCTGCTCCCTCCATCTCCGTACAGAGCGGATGGAAATTCTCCGTGATCCTGCGTTTTACATCCCCGGAGGAAATAAACTGGTCTCCGCTTGCGACTCTTCCCAGAAATGTGCAGACATCCGGATTCGCCTCCTCGTTCGCCGCCCTCGCCAGCTCTGCCAGGCGTTCGTCGGCGGGAAAAGACAGGGTGTCCATCCTAGGGATCTGGCCCGCCGGATCGCCCAGGGCCGTCGCGTCCACATCGTGATGTACCGCGTCCGTGGAGATCACCACGTCGCCTATGTCGATCCGCGCGTCAAGGGATCCCGCGACGCCCGTGTTGATCAGCACATCCGCTCCGTAACAGTCGATCAGGATCTGCGCGCAGATTCCCGCGTTCACCTTGCCGATGCCGCTTTTCACAACCACCACGTCTCTGCCCGCAAGCGCACCCCTGCAAAATGTCATGGACGCCCTCTCCGACACTTCCTCAATCTGCATTTTTTCTTTTAATAAAGCCACCTCTTCATCCATGGCCCCGATAATTCCTATTCTCATTTTCCCTCTCTTACCTTTCTCGCAGCTTCCTCTCTCTGCCTGCACATTTCCTCCCAGTGCGGGATCTTCTCCAGCATCTCCGCAAACGTTCTCATCGCCTCCGGGATCGCGATTTTCTGCGGACAGATCTTTTCGCAGCGCCCGCAGCCGATACAGGCGGACGGCCTGCTTTCCTCAGCCATGCTGTCAATCGTCATTCCCACGTTGAAGTTCGGCATGAACCTCATCTCGTTATACAGGGACAACAGCGTGGGAATATCCAGCTTCTGCGGGCAGTCGCCGCAGCAGTAACGGCAGGCGGTACACGGAACCGAATCTTTCATCCCTTCCGCAATATCAAGCAGCGCGCTCTCCTCCTCCGCAGACAGCGGTTTTCTCTCCTCGAACGTATGTACATTGTCGATCATCTGCTCCATATCGGACATTCCGCTCAGGATCATCTTCACATCCCGAAGTCCCTGGAGCCACCGAAACGCCCATGCGGCGGCGGATTCATCCGGGCGGAACTTCGCAAGCTTTCCCCTCGCGTCCTCATCCAGACCGGCGAGTTTTCCTCCCCTCACCGGCTCCATCACCCACACGGGAATCCCTCTCTCTGCCAGAAGCTCATATTTCGCCTTGGCGTCCTGCAGCGTCCAGTCCACGTAATTCAGCTGGATCTGGCAGAATTCCATCAGGTCGCCGTACCGGTCCAGAAATTCAACGAGGACGTCCTGCATCCCGTGGCAGGAAAATCCCAGATGCCGGATCCGGCCAAGCCTCTTCTGCTCCGCAAAATAATCAACAATCCCCCACTTCGGATCCGTATAGACAGGGATCGAATTTTCATACACATTGTGGAGCAGGTAAAAATCAAAATAATCCACCTTGCACTTCTTCAGCTGTTCCTCAAAAATCTCCTCCGGATGATAGCTTTCGGCAATCTGATGCCCCGGGTACTTTGTCGCCAGATAAAAGCTCTCCCGCGGCAGCCGGCTCAGCGCCTTCCCGATGATGATCTCCGATTTCGCGTTATGATAGGGATATGCCGTGTCATAGTAATTCACGCCATGCTCCGCGGCATAATCCACCATGCGAAAGACCAGTTTCTCATCCACCTCGCCGCTTCCGTCCTTCAAAAGCGGAAGCCGCATCGTCCCGAATCCCAGCAAAGATAATTTCTTTCCTTTAAAATCACTGTAAATCATAGCATCGCTCCTTTGCGTCCATTATATCCTATTAAAAACATAAAATCAACGAATGGCGCAGCTATCAGGACATAACCTTTTGGGTATGGTAATTTTTATCTGTTTTTGTTATACTATGTTATATTATAAGTGCTTACGCAGAAGGAGGAATTGCTTATGATATACAGACCAACGGGAGTCTGCTCCCAGGCGATCAAAGTGGAACTGGACGGCGACACCGTCAAATCCGTAGAATTCATCGGCGGCTGCGCCGGCAATACGACGGGGATTTCCAGACTGGTCAGGGGAATGAACGTGGACGAGGCGATCGAACGCATGGAGGGCATCACCTGCGGATTCCGCCCCACCTCCTGCCCGGATCAGCTCGCCCAGGCGCTGAAACAGGCGAAGCTGCAGAAAAACTGAATTTGCTGCAATCAAAGGAAAAAGGGTTGAGCTCTGCTGTACTCAACCCTTTGCTGTTGTGCTTCTTGCCGACGAAGGAACTGCGGCAGCCACTGCACGAAAGCGCGCCCATCCCTTTCGGGATTTTGTTTTGACGGTTTTCAATGTAAGGAATTATTCACTTTTATACTTTACTCACTTCCATTTAGACACACTTTGTATCTTTTGCAGCAGCTGACGCAGTTCCTCCGCATCCCGGCAATTCCCACAAACATCGAATCACTAAGGTTCCTCTATGAAGATTCCGTCGGTGTACGAACTGCTCACGTCGCTGTTAGCGGAGTGAATGCTTCTCACCCGGTAATAGTAATTGCCGTCCACCTCCAGCCGTCTGCTGGAAGCCGCTGAGTCCGCATTCACGTTCTCCTTGTGCCAGCTGTCCACGTAGTGCCAGGTATCCACCGGCTCGTCCTCCGTGCACCGCTCGACGATCACGCTCACCTGAACACTGTCAACGACACAATCTGCGAGGGTTGTGCCTCCCGCGTAGATGACCCCCGGCCCCAACCGCACGATCTTGGAATACCCGGCCTGCAAATAGACGCCTCTCATCAATAGCTGCGCCCAGCCCATGGATTCCGTATCATAGGTCAGTTCCGACCCGTCGATGATCCGGCCGCCCTCGCCCTCGGACGCCTGAACACTCGTCTCTGCGCCGCAAAAAAGTCCCACCGCCAGCGTACATGCACACATCCATACTGCCAATTTCCTCTTCATTTCCTACCTCCGTTCTTCTCTTTTCCTTCCTCGTATAATAAGACAACTGAAACCGCAAAAACCGTCGCATTTTTTAAAAAAAATGCAAATTTTGTAAAATCAGTTCGAAATCGTCCTGCTCAATCGTGGCAAATAGAGTATAATTCACCTTGTTATACTCAAACCGTGCCAGAAATCTACTCTCATTTGATTTTGAGATTTTATACTCCTCGATTTTTACCTTAACACCTTTTATCTTCATTGTGTAGCTGTCTATTTTCTCATCTTCCATATCCACGGCTATGGAATTATCCGCAAATAACCCCTCTATATCATAATTTATAATCCTATCATCCATACTGTAGATCATTCGGGCCGTCTGCAGCGGTTTGTCTATCTCCGCCCTCAGAAATTTCATTCCATTCGGCACTGCCACAATCCTGACCGGCTCAATCCCCAGTTCGTCTCCGATCCGCTGATAGGCACGCTCTTCCCGGGATTCTCCAGAATCCTTGGCATTTTCATCAATCGTATTAATTTTGGTCATTTCTCTCCCGCTAACTTTCTGCTTAATTACCTCCATAAATTTCTTTGGCCCGCCCACGCTGGTGATTCCCACCGCCAGCACAAGAACCAGGGCTGCCGCCGGGACGGCGATCTGCTTCCACACCGCTTTCCATCTGTGCCGCCGCTTCCCCTGCATCGCTCTTCCCAGAAGAAGCGCCTGTCTGTCCTCCTCGGAGAGGCGCGAAAGAACCTCGTCTTCCTGCAGGCCAACGCTCTGGAAGACCTTCTCCCGCAGGCCGTCGCCCGCGCGCATCTGCGAGATCTCCGGATCGGCCTGAATCGCTCTCTCCAGCTCTTCGGCTTCCCGCTCCATCTCCTCAACCATCAATTTGTTTCCATCCTCAAATTGTTTTCTCATAACGCTCCCTTTTCAACATCGCGTGTCTTGACTTTTCCTTGACCGGTGTCTGACTTGCGTTTACAATGATACTAGAAATATAAATCTGGAGGCACCTGTATGAAACGTATCATCTTAACCGGCGGCGGCAGCGCCGGTCATGTCACACCCAATATCGCCCTTTTGCCGCGCCTTAAGGAACTGCAGTACGACGTCCACTACATCGGTTCCTACAACGGGATCGAAAAAGAACTGATCCAGCCGTTTAGCGTCGCCTATCACGGCATTTCTTCCGGCAAGCTGCGCCGTTATTTCAGCCTGAAGAACTTTACCGACCCTTTCCGGGTTCTGAAGGGATTCCGCGAAGCCGCCAAACTGATGAAGCTCCTGAAGCCGGACGTCATTTTTTCCAAGGGCGGCTTTGTCTCCGTCCCGATCGTCATGGCCGGAAAAAAATACAAGATTCCCACCATCATCCATGAATCGGATATGACGCCGGGTCTGGCCAATAAACTGTCCATTCCCTCCGCTTTGAAAGTCTGCTGTAATTTCCCGGAAACCGTCAGCCGTCTTCCCGCCGGAAAAGCGGTCCTGACCGGCTGTCCGATCCGTCAGGAATTATTATCCGGAAATAAAGCCAAAGCGCTGGAATTCACCGGGCTTTCCGGTTCCAAACCCGTCCTTCTGATCATCGGCGGAAGCCTCGGAGCCGCTGCGGTCAACGCTGCCGTACGGCGGATCCTGCCTTCCCTTCTCAAAGAGTTCCAGGTCGTCCATCTATGCGGGAAGAACAAACTGGACGCCTCCCTGAACCACATGGACGGCTATATCCAGTATGAATATATCCGGGACGAACTGAAAGACCTGTTTGCCCTTGCAGACGTCGTGATCTCCCGGGCCGGCGCAAATGCGATCTGCGAACTGCTCGCACTGCGCAAGCCGAACCTTCTGATTCCCCTTCCTGCAAACGCGAGCCGGGGAGACCAGATCCTAAACGCCCGCTCTTTTGAGCGTCAGGGCTTCAGCATGGTTCTGGAAGAAGAAAACATGGACGACGAAACGCTTCTTTCCGCAATCCGGAAATTGTACCGCGACCGCCAGGTATACCAAAAGGCAATGGCCGCTTCCGATCAGCAGAACTCCATCGACGCGGTCATCGACCTGATCGAGTACGCGTATTCTCAAAAGCAGGTGTCAATTTGACACCTGCTTTACCGTTCGATAATATGGTCAAATTCTTCCTGATATTGTTTCTTTATCCACTTCCTGGCCCGATACAGCATGCTCTGCAGCGCGTCTTCCGATATTCCCATATACTTTGCCGCTTTCCTGTGCGATACCTCCATGCAGTACACATATGTTACGGCGTCAAACCATTTCTCATTCTTCCGATGCAGCGCATCCAAAATAATATTTGTCGTTTTCAGCACTTCTTTGTTCCACATCTTTTCAAAGAACACATTCTCCGTATTCTCTTCCATCTCAAGATACGCCTCTGCGTCGGTCGTCATATCGATCGGAATCTCACGGTAATGCTTCTTGATATAATTGTAGGTCAGGTTTTTGGCGACTGTCATCAGCCATGTTTTCACTTTGCTCACCCTGACGTTTCTGGAATAAAGATAGTATCTGAGAAAAGTTTCCTGTGCAATATCTTCCGCTTCATGCCGATTCCGGGTATAGAGTGCTGCTGTTTGAACTACGGCGTCCCTGTATGTCTCGAACGCTTCTTCAAATCCCATGCTTTCTACGGATTGATTTTCCACACTATCTACCCTCGTCTTTTGTATATTTCCGATTATTTCTTCATCTTATCCAGTATCTCGTCCCTGTCGGAGTCGCTCAGCTTTCCCGCTTTCCATCCAAGTCCCACCCCGTCGTCCTTGTATCTGGGGATCAGATGAATATGAAAATGAAATACCGTCTGCCCTGCTAAAGCGCCGTTATTCTGAACGACATTATAGCCCTCGCATCCCAGCGCTCCCGCAAGTTTTGTGATCATCTTTTTGGCCAGCACCATCGCTTTTGCCGCCAGCTCGTCCGGCAGCGCATACAGATCCGGATAATGCTTTTTGGGAAGGATCAGCGCATGCCCTTTGGAAGCCGGGCCAAGATCCAGAATCACTCTGAAATCCTCATCCTCGTACAGTGTTGCGGATGGGATCTCACCGTTTGCTATTTTACAGAAAATACAATTTTCACCGCTCATTTTTCTCACTCTCTTTCCTGAAAATTTATTGAATATTTTGTACGCCGGTGATAAACTTAAGTATCCGGAAAGGCGGTAATATCACATGTTTACAGAGAACGACTACCAAAAGCTGCGCCGGCTCATGGCGCAAAGCCCCGAAAACGAAATTTTAATTCAGAAGCTGCTCGATTCGCACCGGGAAACGCTCCGCACGATCAGCCATGAAATCCGCAATCCATTCACGTTAGTCTACAGCACTCTTCAGCTGATGGAATCCCGGCATCCGGAGCTTTCTTCCTATCAGCACTGGGATTCCCTGAAAAGCGACGTGGAATATATCAAAATATTGCTCGAGGATCTCTCCTCCCTCAACAACGGCGATTCTCTGTGCTGCGATGAATTTCATTTCCGCCGCTTTATGGAAAATCTGGCGTTATCGTTCGCCGCGTCGCTCGGCGACGGCAAGGTGGAATTTACTTCTTATATCGATCCCTGCCTGCCCTGTATTTATGGAGATAGAATAAAACTAAAGCAGGTCTTTCTCAATCTTCTTCGGAACGCTTACGAAGCCGTCCTGACCAAAGCCGAAGGCGGAACGATCCGCCTGAACGCCGTGCGCCGGGGTCCATCCGTATGCGTTGAGATCCGCGATTCCGGCTGCGGCATCCCGCGGCAGCGCCTGGAAGACATTTTCACTCCCTTTGTCACCTACAAACAGGGCGGCACAGGGCTTGGCCTTGCCATAGCGCGAAGAATCGTGTCTGCCCATCACGGCCGGATACAGGTGCGTTCAGCCGAGGGCCGGGGTTCGTCTTTTGCGGTGACGCTTCCGATACAGCAGAATCCCCAGGAGGAACCCCGCGCATAACCCGCCGATGTGGGCGGCGTTATCAATTCCATTGCTGGTAAATCCATAGTACAAACTCAACAAGATCATAAAAACAATGCCCCGGCCGGACAGGCTGCCTATCCGCCCGTGATTTCTGACCGCAATGTACAGCAGCGCGCCGATGATTCCGAAGATCGCTCCGGAAGCGCCGGCCGAAACCGCATAGTCATGCAGCTGCAGATCCAGAAGCAGGGACAGCAGATTTCCGCCGATCCCGCTTCCAAAATAGATCAAAAGGTATTTCAGCGGGCCCACTTCCAATTCCAGCTGCCATCCAAGCAGTCCCAATGTGAGCATATTATTGGTCAGATGGGAGATGCCAAAATGCAAAAACATGCTTGTCACCAACCGGTAATACGATCCCTGACTTATCATGAGAGGCACATACATCGCCCCATGCTCCGCCATGAACTCCGCATCCTCCGTAATTCCGAAAAATGACAGCCAGAGGAATACGGCTACGTTGACTGAGATTAATCCAATCGTACAGACTGCTTTCTTCTGATACATGTAGACTCCTAACCGAATCTTTCTGCAGCTTCGCAGAAATTACCCTGCCACAGTGATATCATATGTTTTTCTATCCTATTATATATAATTTCTTCCTTCTTTTCCAGTGTTTTTAGCACGCTATTCTTTCTCCGCCACATTCTTCTCAAATCTGCTCAGAAATGTCGCGCATACCTCGCGCAGCACCTGTCCTCTCGGATTGATCCGCGTGGTGCCTCCTTCTCCCTGAACGATCCCGTTTGACACCGCCCATGCCAGCGCCTTTCTGGCTTCGCCGTTATCGTTCCGGTTGATCTGGTCCAGATCCGTGAATCCGTTCAGGGCTTCCTCCGGCGCTTCTGCATTTTCCTCTCCATATCCTTTATATTGCGCATACCGGACCATCATAAGCGCCAGCTGCTCCCGGGTAATATGATCTGACGGTCCAAAGTATCCGGTCGGATTCCCTTTTTCGTCTTTGTATCCGCCAATGATCCCCACGCTGCTCGCCCAGGCGACCGCCGCTTTCGTTTCAGCGTCCATTTCCTGCACGTCGCGGAATGAAATCACTTCGCCTTCCGGTTCGGGTCCTGCTCCGTCTGTCCCCTCCGCGCGCCACAGGGTCAGCGCAAGATGTGAGCGGGCCATAGGCGCCCCGACTCCAAAGACATGTTCGGACATTCCCTTCATAAGCCCGCGGTCAAAGACGTCCTGGATCTCCGGTACCGGCCATTTGCTTACCATATCCACAGGATCCACGTCCGTAAACCACTCGTCTACATCTGTCGAAACGTATTCCGGGACATACCCCTCTCCATGCGATACTTCAAGCTTTCCATCCTGAACCGTAAATTCATAGCCGCCGGATTCCAGTGCGATCTCTACGGTATCCCGCCCATTGTGCGCGGACATCTTCGCCTCCGAAACTCCCTTAACCGGCTTAAATCCCTGAATTGCGTTCCCGTCAACCGGAAGATACAGTACGGCGGTGGTATTCGCGGGAATCCTGACCTGATACTGCGTCAGGTTTCCATCGCCGTCGCTCTTCCAGGAGGATTCGATCTTTCCGCAATAAGATTGATAGCTTCCCGCCACAGAGCGAATCCTGGCTTCCCCGTTATATGCTTTGCCGGTATCCATAGTCGGCTGCAGAATGATATGCCGGAATCCCGGATCGCTTTCGTCCGCGCTGATCCCGGCCATATACCGGTACATCCATTCCAGCACGGAGCCGTAAGCATAGTGGTTAAAAGAATTCATCTCGCTGTCCCCGAATCCCACGCCGGGCGTGTAGGAATCCCACCGTTCCCATACGGTGGTGCTTCCCGCTTTCACCTCAAACAGCCACGACGGCTGTCCGTCCTGAAGCAAAAGATCATAGGAAACGTCCCCGTATCCAAGATCCGACAGCACCGGAGTGATCACGTTCGAACCGAGGAAGCCTACCGACAGAGTGTTCGCGCCATAGAGATTCCGCACGCTGCCCGCCGGCTGATTGACATTCCTGATATTATCCACCAAAAGTTTTTCCGCGGCTTCCTTCATCTCGTCTCCGTCGTAAAATCCCAGTTTCAGCATCCACAGCAGCGCGGCCTGAGAATTATCCTCCCACACACCGGATTTTCCCATATTGTACTGGAACTGGTACCGCGACGCGGAAGTATCACCCGATTTAATCGTCAGTTTTCCATCTGTAAAAGTCACGTGGGTTTTCAGGAACTGTGTCCGGATAGCCTCAAACTTCTCGGAGTATTTCCCGGCTTCCTCCGTCCTGCCCAAAGCCTTCGCGGCCCGGCTCATCAGATAAGCGTCGTATCCGTAATAATAGTCCGCTATCACCGCCGTGCTGGTCCCCTGGAAGGAGAGCCATTCCCCGAAATTTCTGTCTCCGGACAGCGGGGCCTGATCGGCTCCCCTCTCCGTGGATTCCAGATACGTCATATATTTCTGCATAGCCTCCCAGTTCCGTTCCAAAATGGAGACGTCCCCCGTCTGCATATAGAGCGTCCACGGGAGGACAACCTCCACGTCGCTCCACCCGGCCGCGCAGTTTCCGAAAAACCCTCCCATATCGTCGGCGACAGAACTCACGTAGCCCTGTATCATGGTATTTTCGGACATGATCTCCTGCAGGTCGTTCAGAAACGCCAGGGAATCAAAATTATACACGGCCGTCTGCGCAAACGCCTGCGTATCTCCCGTCCAGAACAGCCTCTCATCTCTCTGCGGGCAATCTGTAGCCGTCGTAAAATAATTGCTCATCTGCCCATACAGCGTATTGGAAAACAATTTATTTACATTCTCATTGTTTGTCTCGATCTCTCCCGTCTGCTCACTGACTGAGGACAGCGCCTTTGACCGGGCCGAATAAACCGTTACGTCTCCTGTCGCCGTCAGGCCGATATACTGATAGCCGAAAAACGACATGCTGGGCTGGTAGGTTTCCTTCCCCTTCCCCGCAAATGTGTACCGCACCGCAGATCTGGCTCCCCGCAGGCTTTTCTGGTACAGGGAACCCCTGGGGCCGTCCGCCTGCTTCGCGCCGGTTCCGGACTCGCTTCCATCGTTCAGAATCTCCGCGAAATTCATGGTCAGTTCCGTTCCCTCCCCGGCGGAAAATACAAGCTCCGGAACCGCCGTCATATTCTGTCCCATATCGATGATCATGGTCTGCCCCCTGTGCAGAGCAATCCCGTTCTCCAGAATCTCCCGCTCCGGCGAAACTTCATGGTATGCTCCAAGATACAGCTCATCCTCAGGCCTTTCATATGCATAATATGACTCTACATTAATCTCTCCGCCCGCGTACGCGGAAGAAGCCTTCTGCCCGCTGTAGATGGTCGCGGAGACAGGATCTTTGCTGTATTGATCCAGTATTTTTCCCGGAATTCCCGCCTGCGCCCGGATTTCTCCGGCATACGACGCCGCGCTGATCTTCATATCCCCGTATCTTACGGTATTGGTCAGCCTCCCGACCTGGTAAGTCCCCGCCGGATGCCACTGCACGCCGTCTGCGGATACTTCGACCTTGTATTCCTTTGGATAATTGACGCACTCCGTACCGGAAACAGCCGCGATCTGCGTCCTCGGATACATTCTTAAAGTCTGAAAGTTTTTCTCCTGTCCGAGATCCAGCGTGATCACAACCGGATCATCGGAAATGTCAAGGGACGTCCTTCCCTCCGTGCCAAGAATAGCGGAACTCCATCCGCGGTCGGAGGAAGAACCGTCGTCCCCATCCGTCATAAATGAGCGGTTCCAGTTCGTATGCGTAAAATCATGCGTAACCTCAGGGACGATACCTGCCGCCACATTCGTCCCGGCGGCATCCAGAAGCTGCAGCTCCATAATCTGCAGACGGTTCTCATTGTCCCCGGTGGTCGCCGGCCCCGTCCGGTTCACCGTAAGCTTCACATAGCGGGCCGATTGCGCGGACAGCTCGTTTTGAATGACCGGAAGCGCCTGTTCCGCAGATGCTCCGGAGCCTGCCCAACCGCTGTCGTCATATCCTGCCTGCGTAAAATCCCCAAGTTCCTCCGCCAGCCCCGCATCATAGTCCTCGCCATAGTAGACTCCGTTCGCGGTGACCGGGCCGTCCAGCGTTCCTCTCCACTCTTCCGTATTTGTGCGGACCGTCTCCTCTTGCCCGTTCGTATAGACGATCTTTAGCATTGCCTTCACAGCCGGCTGGCTGCTGACGGCTGCCATGCCATAATACCATCCGGTACCAGCCGCAATAGAAAGCGCCGCCCGGTCGCTGTCCTTCAGCCAGTCCGTCACATCGTATGTCTGGTACCCCAGACTGATATTCTTGTTTCCGTAACCGGGATTCATATGATGGTACTCGATCTTTCCATCTTCCTTCACAGTCCCCACGCGGCTTCCGTTAATATACGCCTCGTAAACCCCGAGCGCCGTAATATACAGCCTCGCAGAACCCACTTCCCCGGATAATTTGCGCTCCGTACGGAATATGGGAGCGGATGAACCGGCATTCATCCGAATAAATTCCGTCTGCGTCCACTCCGGCAGATGGGTGACTCCCGTCTCAAACTCCGCCTCCCGGGCAGGGATCTCTTTCCCTTCCTCGTTCCATGCCTGAACCGTCCAACGATATGCGGTTGCCTCCTTCAGAGCGGATCCCTCGTAAGGGATCCCTACGGAGCGGGAACTCTTCACCTTTTTGCTGTCCCATACCAGACGGGATTCTTCTCCCTTTTCGTATACGCGGATCTGATAAGCCGTCTGTGCGGCTCCGATGACGTTCGACTCCAGATTCCAGCTGAAACTCACCGAATCCGCCTCGATCCCAATCGGATTTTCCAGATAATCCGTTCTGAGATTTTCAATCGCAATTCCCGGCTTTCCGCCGTCCCCTTCTGCCGCAGACACAGGAATGCTGCAGGCGAGCAGGCTGCAGGCCAGCAAAAACGCCGTATATGATTTTCGTCCGATCCTTGTCTTATTCTTCATTTTCCTCTCCCTACTTTATTTTACAATATAGAGGAAGGATATATCTTTTTCGATATATCCTTCCCCCTCACTGTCACAATCTGTCAATGGCCTTTGCCATTCCCGCATCCTTCCGGCTTATCGCTTGTACGCGTTTGAAATTCTTTCGTACTCCTCATCCGTGATCGGAAGAATGGTTCCATGCCGTTTCTTCAAACCGCCGAAGTTCACATCCGAAGCCGTAAACCAGCTCTTCGTGGACATGTCCGCCAGATTGGTGGAACGGAAAGGCAGATAGCCCGCTCCTCTGGCATACTGATCGCACATCAGACCCCAGGTCTCCACCGGATTGCCGGATTCGTCCTTCAGATAATCGTCCTCGTTGTATTTGAAGAATTCAGGGCCTTCCAGCATCGCGCCGCTGTAATTATTGTTGTTAAAGATACTTGACAGCGTTCCGATGATCTCCCATCCCTCATAGATCGAATCGCTCTGCTCGATCGTAATCTGTCCGTCCCCGGACGCCCGGTAATACTTCTTCGTATTCTCGTCATAGATCATCGTGGTATCAATGATGGAACTCTCCCTGTCGATCCAGAGTACCGGATCGCTGAAATCATAAAAGTCGCGGGTGGTCGCATAGTAAATGTTCATCGCGTCGCCATGTTCATTGCTCAATTGGGAAGGCGTCGCCCAGTATACCACGTAGTTTCCTGTGTTGGCGTCATAGAACGCCTCCGGCGCCCACGCGCATCCCGCTCCCGGAATTTTTCCGGCCACGTCTACAAGGCGCGGCTCGCTCCAGTTCACCAGATCCGTGGACTCCCAGATCACCAGCTTCGTACTTCCGTCCACAGTAGCCGCCGTGTTGCCCCAGCCGCCCCGGAAATAAATGCTCAGATCCGTAGCGAGCAGCCAGAACTTATCGCCTTCCGGAGAGCGGACCAGATACGGATCCCTCACGCCTTTTTCCCCGATTTCAGAGGAAAGCACCAGATCTCCGTTTTTCCTCAGGTCCTGCCACTGGCTTCCGTTTTCGCTGAGAGCAAAATAGATCTGCTCGTCTGTAACGGATCCTTCCGTCCCTGTAAAGTGTGCGAACAGGTAGGATGTTGTCTTTCCCTGCTCATATTTTTTCTTTACCTTCAGATTAAATTCTTTTGTGACCGTGCTTCCCTCATACTGCAGGGTCGCCGTCAGTTTCACAGTCGTATCTTTGTCGGGTCTTGTTACAATTCCCGCAGCCTTTCCGTCTTTATCCTGATCCGTAACGATGGAGGAATCTCCGGACTTCCAGGTGACCTTCACCGGTCCGCTGGCGTCCTCAACCGCAATTTCGGAAGGAAGCGCTACATTTCCGCGTACGTCCTCCGTATTCCTCAGTTCCAGCGCCGCCTGCGCCTGCGCCAGCGCATCCTGCGCTTTCATCTTTTTCGGGATCGTGACGGTGATATCCTTCGTCCTGGTCTTTCCGTCAAATGTCATTGCCGCCGTAAAGGTCACCTTCGTATCCTGTTCCAGACGGGTTACCTTTACAACTCCGTCCTCGATCACAGCCGCGCCGTTCTCTTTCACCGTCCACGCAAGCGTGCTTCCATACGGTCCTGTTTCGGGAAGCGCATAATCGCTCCTCAGGCTCTCCGGAAGCGTCACATATTCGGCGTCGCCCGGCAGCACTTTCCCTGCGATCTCTTCTGCCGTCAGCGCTCTGTCATAAATTTTATAATTATCCAGCCATCCCTTGAAGAATTCTCCATTCCCCCAGTTCGCCTTGCCGATGAGAAGGATGCCGTTCTCTCCCAGAATATCCGTAAGCGCCGCACTACTGGATTGCTCGTTCTTCAGCACGCCGTCCAGATAGATCTGGATTTTCGACGTATCATAGATAACGTCTACATGTTTCCAGATATTCGTCCCGATCTCGGTACTCGCGGCCGGAAGGTTGTTTCTTCCATTGTAATAGCGCTCCGCCTGCACGACATTATTCAGCAGGATCCCTATATACTTCTCTGTACCCCCCTGCTGCGTTGCGGTGCCGGGCGCCGCGTAAAACGCCCAGCTTGTTGTGGCTCTGTCCAGCTTCACATCGAAGGAAACGGAGATAGCGCTTTTCCCCGCAAGAAGGCTTTTTCCATCCATGTCCGTGACCGTGAGGAAGTTCCCGCTGTTTCCGTCCAGATAGATCGCCTTTCTTCCGTCTGTTTCCTGAAACTCGCAATTGCCATCGGCTTTCGCCAGGCCTCCTGTCAGTCCGCTTTCCTTATCGTCAAAGGTAAAATCCGCAAGCAGGACCTCCTTCTCCACGGTTCCTTTCTCCAAAAAGTTTTTGAGGATCTCCGCGCATACCGCACGGTTTACCACTCCCTGAGGATTCAGTATGGGCTGCTTATTCTCTCCGTTGATGATTTCTCTGTCCGTCGCCCATTTCATCGCGTCCAGCGCCCAGCTTTCGCTGACTTTATCCTTATCCCGGAAGGTCTCGTACTTATCGGAGGTCACTTCCACATCGTAAAGATTCTTTGCATACCGGTACAGCATGGTCGCCATCATTTCCCGGGTGATATCGTCGCCCGGTCCGAACATACCCTTATGTTCCTCGTCGGTATATCCGGTGATAATTCCCTTGCTGCTTGCCCACATCACGGCATCATAGTACCATTCCGTCGCTTCTGTCTTTGGCACATCAGAAAAGCGTGCAGCTGCAGTTTCTGCAGGATGGCTTCCGTCTATCCTCCAAAGGGTCACCGCAAACTGCGCCCGGCTCAGGTTCAGTTCGGTGCCAAACTGGCGGGTGGGGTTGCCCTTATCGTCCTTCAGGCCGGTCATGATCTCTTCGTCATACATATACTGAATCGCCGGTTCGTACCATTCTTCATGTACCACGTCGTCAAACAGATCGGAGACGTCCTTCTTTTCGGGAGGCGTCGGCGGGTCCTGCTGCTCCGTCTTTTGGAAGATCGCTACAACGTTGATCTCTTCCTGCACTTTCGTATCTTTCCGGCTGGCGGTCGTTACGCCGTCCGACCATTTTACAAATTCATAGCCCGCATTCGGAACGGCCGTAACCTGCTCCGCGTCCTGGCCCTTCTGAATCTTCTGCACTCCCTCGCCCTGAATGCTTCCGTTGGCGTCCGCGGTATAGGTGAGGGTCAGATTGCCACCGACGACGGCTGTACCCGTCACCCTTGCATATTCTTCTTCTGTGATCGGAAGGACATATCCGTGGCGGAATTTCCCCGGCATAGAGAACTCACTGTCTCCAAGCAGCGTAAACTCACCGGAATCCAGATCCGTCGTGATCATCGGATAATATCCTTTAGTCGAAATAAACCGGTCGGCCATCAGGCACCACTGGGTCTTACCGTCCGCCGTCTTATCATTCATCTTAAAGATGATCGGCCCTTCCACACTGCCCTCAGCAGCCGGAAGCGTCTCGGACAGCGTCTTGGAAGGGATATCCTCAAATTTCCCGAGTATAGCATCTGACTTGTCGATCATCAGAATCCCCGTAGTTTCATTCTTGGTGTACCGATAGTATGTTCCATTATTTTCAATCATCGTGGAATCGATCACCTTAATCGGATAACCGGCTTTGTCAGGATTCGGATCGCCCTGGCGGTATAAGACCGGATCCGTAAATGTCCGGAAATCTCTGGTCTTACAGTAATAGATCGAATGGTTCTCGTACTCCTGCGCAATCGTCCCGTCGTCCGCAAGCTTGATCGAAGTCGCCGACCAGTACACGATGTACTCGCCTGTCTTCTGATCGTAGATGAACTCCGGCGCCCAAGTACACCCTGCGTTCTCCGGCGCGATCTCCGCAAGCCACGGTTCGCTCCAGTTGACCAGATCCTCGGACTCCCACACCACGATCGCGTGACTTCCGTTGGAACCGGCCTCCAGCCATTTCTTATCGGCTCCGTCTTTATTATTAGAAATACTTAAGTCCGTCGCGATCATATAGAACTTGTCGCCCTCGGCGGACCGTCCGATAAAGTGATCCCTCAGGCCGCTCTCTCCGATGGTACTCTTGAGAACCGGCTGGTTGTCGTTGAGGTTCTCCCAATGCAGGCCGTCCCGGCTCACGGAAAAATATGTCTGCTCCTGGTTGATATTTTCCTCATCTCCATTAAATCTCACAAACAGATACCCCGCGTAGTCCTCCTCCGAGGCAGCCTCCGCCTGCGCCTTTACATTCACCTGGTAGCTTCTGGTCAGGGACTTCCCGCCTTTGCTGAATTCGGCCGTCAGCGTCACCGCTGTATCCTTGCTCTGTCTTGTCACCACGCCGGCAGGCGTCGGGTCATAACCCTCGTTTGCCGTCTCTTTGGTACTGATCACTTTCTCGTCGGAGGAATTCCATTTCACGGAAACCCCGTTGATTTCCTTCGGCAGCGTGATATTGCCGCGGATATCCTCCGCGTTCGGAATCACAAAGCTGTCCGCCACCCGGTTCAGATCCGACTTCCACGCCTCTCTGTCCGCCGCTTCCTGATCGGTCAGTTTCTGAACCTGCTCGGCAGTCAGCGCCTGATCGTAAACTTTAACGTTGTCGAAATATCCCCGGAAATACTTGTCCGCGCTGTACATGGATTTTCCGAGATACGCTTTCAGATTGCTTCCGAGATCCGAGATCTTCGTGGTCACATCCGTATTTTCCGCAAGCAGCTTCCCATCCCGGTACAGAGACAGGGAGTCCGGGGTGACGACGATCTTGATGTTGACCCACGTGCGGGCGATATTGGGATAGATCGTTTCAGGTTCCACAGCCTGCTCTTCCCAATACCCATTCGTGGTGATCGCCAGCCTTGTGACGGTCGGCATCATGCGCAGAAACAGATATGAACTGTCATCCTGCCCCAGTGCGAACGTCATAAAAAATTCTCTTCTGGTCACCTCGTTTACATCCATGGAAATCGTCATGTTGTCGCGTCCGTCGAAAAAGCCCTCCGGAAATTCCAGGTAACTGTTATTTCCAAACACATCCGTACCGCCGTCCAGATAAAGCACCTGTCCGTAATCCGGATCCTGCTTGTACATGGGCGCTCCGTAAAGCCTCCCGTCGTGGCTGCCCGCGCTGTCCTTCACCGTCGTACCGGTCAGCGTCTCGTTGAAATTGTATTCCAACACGGGCTTTGCGATTTCATCAGCCGCCTCCGCTTTCGGAATCGACGGTGCAAACAGCGTCGCCGCAACGCATGCGGACAGCAGCGCTGCTGATACCTTTTTGGCAATTTGATCCATTTTCATCGTCTTCTCTCCTTTCAAAATCATTTGCCTCGTTATAATGAGTTCATTATACCACATTCTTTTTTTGATTCACAGATGTAAAATTAAAAAAACGCTATGCTCCGGTTTCCCGTCGCACAGCGTTTTTTGCTGCTCATTTCCTGTCTCAATCTTATTCCTGAATATACGGCATAAGAGAGAGGTGTCTTGCTCTCTTGATCGCTACAGTAAGCGCTCTCTGATGCTTCGCGCAGTTTCCCGTAATTCTTCTGGGAAGGATCTTGCCTCTCTCAGAGATATACTTTCTCAGTTTTGCTACATCCTTGTAATCGATCTCATTGTTTTCTTTGCCGCAGAATACGCATACTTTTTTTCTTCTGCGTCCGCCGCCTCTTCTCTTAAATCCGCCTTCCGGGCGATTTCCTTTATCGTAAGCCATGACTGATTCCTCCTTATCTGATTCTTTCATGATCGGCCGCCGGCAAAACTATTTTCCTTGTCCCGCCGCCGACAATTTAACTAAACGGTAATTCTTCATCTATTCCATCCGGAATATTCATGAAGCCGTCGCCGGCCGATGCGCCCGGCGCCGGTGCTGGGGCTGCCTGATATCCTCCCGTATGGGCGTCGCTCACAGATTTGCTCTCCGCAAATTCCTGATCCTCGACCACAACATCCGTTGTATATACCCTCTGTCCGTCCCGGTTCGTGTAACTCCCGGTCTGGATCCTTCCGGTCACAATCACTTTCAGTCCCTGACGAAAATATTTTTCCGCAAATTCCGCGCTTCTGCCGAATGCCACGCATCCGATAAAATCCGCAGTCTGGTCTCCATCGTTATTCCTTCTGAATCTGCGGTCAACCGCCAGCGTATATCTGGCGATCGCCATGGAATTGTCCCCCGCCGAGTAGCGGATCTCCGGATCCCTTGTCAGGCGTCCCATCAAAATTACTTTATTCATGCTCTTACCTCTCTTCTGTTATGCTTCCTGTTTCACGCATAAATATCTGAGTACGTTGTCCATAATGCGAATTCTCTGTTCGATTTCGCCCGGAGCCGTCGCATCAGACTCGAAGCGGATGAAGTAATAGTATCCCTCTTTCATTTTCTGAATCTCGTAAGCCAGTCTTCTCTTACCCCATTCATCAATGTCCGTCACAGTGCCGCCGAAACGTGTGATCAAAGCCTGCACCTTTTCGATTACCTGCGCTCTTTCATCGTCTTCGATTTTTGCATTGACTACAACAGCTAATTCATACTTGTTCATGTAGTTTGCACCTCCTTCTGGTCTTTTGGCCCCCGCCTTCCATTGGCGGGAGCAAGGATATCCGTCCATCAAAATGGACAAATATTAACATATCACGGACTAATATGTTAGCATAAATGCCGCTCTATTTCAAGTAGTTTTTCAAGGTTTCCTTAAATTTCTGGTATTTTTCTCCACCAGCCTGCGGGCGATCATGACCTGATGTCCGCACCCCATACATTTCAGACGAAAATCCGCTCCCACTCGGAGAATCTCCCATTCCTGGCTCCCGCAGGGATGCGGTTTCTTCAATTTAACAATATCCCCCACTTCGTAGATATACGTCATCTGACTGCTCCTCCCTTTCTGCCGGCGCTTTGGCCGCGTCTTTCTGCGCGCAATCTCATTCAGGTTTCCTCGTCGGTTTTTCCGCCTCTTTCACGCCCCTTACCACGAACCGATCGTCGCTGCCCGCCGATGTACAGGTGGAGAGAGTCACGACCGTATCTTCCGTATCCACCTGCACTCCCGTATCAAATCCCGACGTTTCCTTCGTCATATCCAGAAATTTCTGAAACGCTTCGTCGGATTCAAATTCCGTCAGATAAGTATCCGAGACGTCTTTGACCACCCCTGCGGAGTAAATATGGTAAGTCAATTCTTTTCCATCCGGCGTATAAATATAAAAGTAAGGGTTCGCCTCCCAGAAAGACTTGTCCTGATATTTTTTCAGATCGTGAAACATGGAACTGTCATTCATGCGATGCCCGTATATAATGGTATTTCTGTCGCTGAAATCGGGGCGGTTATATGCATTGACAAAAATAGCGCCCACCGTATTCTCGTTCGCCGAGAACGTCTTATTCAGATACAGATCGTTGTCCGGCCCCTGCACGATCGGATAGTCGATCTGCGCAGGTTCGGGATCGAACCGAAGCCATCCCACCGTATCCGGATTTATTGCAAGCAGCTGCTCAAAATCAATCCAGGCGGACGCGTATTCCGTCCCGGAACCGTCGGACGTCTCCTTCCAATCTATGACCTGCACCGCGGCCTTTCGTATCCTGTCATATTCCGCTCTTCCCCTGTGGTATCCCGTCAGGATCCGATAGATCTGAAAGGCGGAGATACAGAAAACAACAATCGCCGCCGTCAGGATCACGACATATCCCGCGCCGCTTTTCTTTTTCCTTCCCCTGTGATAACGCTTTCTCTCCCGCACCATTACTCCTCCGATCAATGTTCTTTCCGTGTTTCCTTATATAAAAAATTCCCCGTTGCCCGGCAGGACGTCCTTTGGCAATTCTGCGCCTTTTTCGCGCGGAACGCGTTTTTCGGATCCGGAAATCCTTCCTTGCGTCCGCGCGCCCGTCTCCCGCTACAGCAGCTTCCTGATCCTTTCATCAAAGACCTTTTCATCCAGCAGCCCCTGCATCATGCTCTCTGCCTTCCCGTTCTTAAACAGAACAAAAGTCGGCACAATGTCGGCTCCATACTCTTCTGCAAGTCCGGGGGACTCTTCGATCTCCACCGCGCAGAATTTTAATTTTCTTTTATATTTTTTCTCCGCCTCTTCCACCACGTCTTTCATCATTGCGCACTTCCCGCACCAGTCGGCATAGAACATCACGACGATCGGCTCCCTGCATCTTCTGATTTCTATTTCAAAAGTTTTTTCTGTCACATCAATCATAGTCCACCTCTTGCTCCACGAGTTTTCACCGTGAATTCAGGATCCTGCATACCTCGTTCATGGCGTCCCGCATACTGACAGTCCTTGAACCCTTCCGCTTCCCCGGGCAGAATGCTTTCCGCGTCTTCCATCCGGCCTTCCGCCCTATTCCCCGCCATTCTTTTCGTCCCATATGCTCACTCTCAGACCACGTTTTTTTACTATATTATGCAGGACGGCCATTCCCCTTGTCTGTCCTTTCCGCAATCAGTTTGTGAATCGGATGGCCAAGCGCGGAAAATTTCTCCTCGTATTCCGTCATCACGTTTCCCCTGTTCATCTCGGCGTCGCCATGGAGATCCCAGGTGCAGGCACGCAATTTCCAGCCCGTTTCCCTTGCCTGCTCCAGAGAAAATTCAAACAGTTCCCTGTTATCCGTCTTAAACTCCACCGTGCCTTCCACGGCGAGGATACGGTCGTATTTCTGCCAAAATCCGGCCGAAGTCAATCTCCTTCCGGCGTGGCGCTTCTTCGGCCATGGATCGGAAAAATTCAAATAAATGCGATCCACTTCCCCCTGTGCAAACACTTCTTCGATTTTCGACGCGTCCATGCAGATAAACCGCAGGTTCTGCGGCTTTTCCTCCTCCGCCTCGTAGCGCTCCGCCGCCCTCAGCAGCACGCTGGAATACCGCTCGATCCCTACATAGCTGATCCCGGGATTCTTCCTGGCTAACGCAAGCAAAAACTGCCCTTTCCCCATCCCGATCTCGATGTGAATGGGCTGGGAAACGGCAAAGACCTGCCTCCAGTTCCCCCTGCACGCCGCAGCGTCCTGTATCACTTTATCATGTGCGCCGAGTACGCTCTCTGCGCGCGGAATATTCCGAAGCCGCATCCTGTCCCCTCCTGTTTTGCATTCAGAAAATTGACGAACTTTCCTGCGGGATATAAGGAAAGGCCCCGCATCCACATGGATCCGGAGCCGTAATCTTCTTCCGCAGCCAGACCGCGATTAAAACTCAAATATCGCAACGCCGTACGGCGGGAGCTTATATCCGAAGGAGTACGGCCTTCCGTCGCACTCGGATTTCACAGCCTTGTAAACCAATGGCCGCTCTTCCCCGCGTCCGCCGTATTTCGCATCGTCGCTGTTCAAAACCAGCTTATATTGTTTCCTCCTCGGCACGCCCACGCGGTAATCCGCTCTCTCCATAGGCGTAAAATTACACACAAACAACAGATTCTTCTTTCCGTTCCGGGAATGGCGGATAAAGCTGTAAATGCTTCTCGTACCGTCGTCCGCGTTGACCCATTCGAAGCCTTCCCACGAATTATCCTGTTCATACATCGCCCGGTTTCTCTTATATAAATGCAGCAGATCGCGCACCCAATTCTGAATCTGCTGATGTTCCTCTTCCGCCAGCAGGAACCAGTCCAGCTCTCTCGCCTCGCTCCACTCGCGAAGCTGCGCAAAATCCTGTCCCATGAATAAGAGCTTCTTTCCGGCATGTCCCATCATAAAAGCATACCCGACTTTCAGGTTCGCATATTTATCAAATCCCAGTCCGGGCATCTTATTGATCATGGAACACTTGAGATGAACAACCTCGTCATGGGAGAGAACCAGCACGTATCTCTCGCTGTATGCATAACTCATCGCAAACGTCATCAGGTTGTGCGCTCCCTTGCGGAAATACGGATCCAGTTTCATATATTCCGTGAAGTCGTGCATCCAGCCCATGTTCCACTTCAGGCTGAAGCCCAGCCCGCCGTTCTCCGCGGCGTCCGTGACCTGCGGCCAGGCCGTTGACTCCTCAGCAATCATGACCGCTCCCGGATTGCGTCCAAGCACCACCGAATTGAGATGCTTGAAGAATTCCACGGCTTCAAGGTTCTTATTTCCCCCGTATTCATTCGCGACCCATTCGCCGTCCTTCTTGCCGTAATCCAGATACAGCATGGACGCCACCGCGTCCACGCGAAGTCCGTCCACATGGAAATTCTCTATCCAGTACAGTGCGTTTGAGATGAGGAAATTGCGCACCTCGTTCTTCCCAAAGTCAAAAATCTTGGTCCCCCAGTCCGGATGTTCCCCTTTTCTCGGATCCGCATACTCGAACGTGGGCGTACCGTCAAAATCAGCCAGTCCGTGAGCGTCCCTCGGGAAGTGTGCCGGAACCCAGTCCAGAATCACTCCAATCCTGTTTCGGTGAAGATAGTTGATCATCCATGCGAAATCCTGCGGCGTCCCGTATCTCGACGTCGGCGCAAAGTATCCTGTCACCTGATATCCCCACGATCCGTCAAACGGGTGTTCCGCAACGCCCATGATCTCCACATGCGTATATCCCATATCCTTCACATACTTCACGATCTCCCTGCCGAACTCGCGATAGCTGTAGAAGCCGTCCTCCCCGTTCGGATGACGTTTCCAGGAGCCGATATGTACCTCATAGATGGACATCGGCTGCTCCGTATGCTTCCACTGCTTCCTTCTCTCCATCCATTCGGCGTCCGACCATTTTATATCGGAAATGTCCACAACCTTTGACGCGGTTCCCGGACGCAGCTCCGCGTGCATGGCGAACGGATCTGCCTTGTTAATGTACTCTCCTCTGCAGGTCTCAATGCAGTATTTGTACATCGCATATTTCTGCACACCCGGCACGAAGCAGGTATAAATTCCGATAGGCTCCTGCCGCTCCATCACGTTGGCCGTTCTGTCCCAGCCGTTGAACTCTCCGATCACGGAAACTGATTTTGCGTGCGGCGCCCACACTGCAAAATATACACCTTTGCGCCCGCCGTCATCGACAATATGCGCGCCCAGTTTCCTGTATATTTCGTAATGGTTGCCCTGTCCGAAAAGATATTGATCCAGTTCTCCAACCTCATATGATTCTATACGCTTTCCCTCTTCCATCTCTTTGCCCTCTTGTCCTCAACAGAACTTA